>JACCRA010000188.1 GCA_013813825.1 Pyrinomonadaceae bacterium
TGCATGTCTGAGGCACGCCGCCAGCGTTGATTCTGAGCCAGGATCAAACTCTCGTTTGTATCTCTGGAACATTATCGTTACTGGAAGTATCCGATAATGACTCTTTCGAGTTTTGTTTCGACATCAGCATAAGCTGATATTTGACAACTCTCAAAGGTCTTGAAACGGACACGCTACTATCTAGTTTTCAAAGATCAATTGTTTCAATCGATTGCGTCAAAGTTAGACGCATCAAATTCTCTCAAGTTGCCTTACAGACGATAAGTTTCTGTCTTAAGGAATTTGCAACCTTAATTGATTGCAGCCAACTTGTCAAGCACAGCAATTAACGCCTCGCCACAGCCGCTCGATTATAAATCCGGCAGCACGCTACTGACAAAACGACCGCTCTCTTTTCAAAACAACCCCGAAAAGAGTAGCGGCTTAGCTTAACGCAGTCGGTTTTGCTGAAATGTCAACTGGCCGTAGTTTCAGGCGAAGGGGCATTATAGACACATTTATTATCTTGTCAACCCCCTGAAGCAAGATTTTTGACTTTCCAAATTACCATCTTAATGTACAGGGTTCAGTGCAATCTCACCTGTCATTAACTTTTGGTATCTCATCTTGCGCTTCTACTTTGATAAGGCCGCGTGGATCGCGAGTAACCTTAAACCTTATATTGTTAGATCGACCGTCGCTCTCAACTCTGATTGAGAACATTTTATTATTGCCATCAATCGCAACTCTCATTGGTAACTGACCCGAGACATCTGGACTTCGGTAAGCCGTGTAATGTTCTTGGCGGCTTTTATCGTAACCTAGAACAAAAATCCGGTCGAAATCAGGGGCGTTGAGTTTGTTAGAATCTTCGGCACTACTCTTCTCAAGGATCACCCAGCTTCCCGGTTGTGTCTCGACCGCAGCATCTTTTCCTTTTGGCGCCAACTGTTTTGCCGCATCAGTCTCATCTAATCTCTGCCAAGCGACAAACTCGCGCCCAGTTCGATAGAAAATGATATCACTCGGAACGGTTAATTCCACTTGCTTGCCGAAAACCCACCCCGCCGGTGCCGGAGATTCAGAGGGACGAAGACGAACTTTGTACCACAGCTCTGTGGCTTCATTGGTCTCTTTATCGTTCCCTCGATCACGCCTACCCTTAGCTGATTCCGGCTGCCCTGCTCCATCTTTTGAGGTATCATCGCTTTCAGGATTTTCAGTCGACTTGGTCTTCGATACACGCTTCCATCCAACAATGTCGAAATTAGTTCCGCTATCCAGCTTTAACAAGATATTCTCACTATTATTTCGCTCCGGAGAGTACCGCAAATTTGTATTTGCACGGAGTTGGCCGGTGGCCTGAACCGGGACATCTTTATCCTCTTCTGCTAACTGACGTGAACGGTCAAGCACTTCCTGCGGCATCACGTTTCGTTCTTCGATCCAACCCTCCGTATTCTCCGTGTCCCGGAGCCTCACGCGCAACCAACGCTCGTTGTTTTCCATCGTTGTCGATTCCAGAATATCGACAACGTCCCCGCGTAAAATCTCCGTGAGATCGGCGGCGACGACTGCTGTAGAGCTTCGGACTTGCGCGCGCCGAGCAATAATGACGCCCGTGGTTTCCTTTCGGGCGAAGGTCGTGCAACCGCTCAAGGCGACTATGCTCAGGAGAAGGCCAAGGTAAGCGACTAACTGCCACACAAGCATGTCGCTCCGGCTGAGATCAACGCGGAGTGGAATATTTTGGACAGACCGGAATAGACTCATCGGTGGTTAAGAATTATGAAACGCGAAACGAAATAGAGGTCGGCCAAACGAACATCTGAGACAGATTGCATTATGGCCGACCGGCTTTGCCATTGTATCCCAACTGCTTCAGAAAGTCGTATTGTGCTGTCTTCAGTGTAAGCGAAGCGCGGATTGAAGTCCGCGTCCCCGCCCTTTCCACAGTCAAGCCATATGGGGCTAGTTCCGCGCTCAAATCAAATTGTTCGCTTTTGTTTAGAAACCGACTGACCAATGAAGCATCGCCAATAAACCGTGTAAGGGCGCGCTGTGCTGCCAAAGTCCCATCGCTACCTGAACCCTCAACTCGCTGCTGGCGGAACAACTCACGATAGACATCATCGAGCGTGCGACTACTTTCATGTCGCCGGCGGATAGCGAGGTCGCACAGGAGAGCGACAACAAATCCTTTGTTATAAACGAGAATCTCCGCCCCCCGCCAGCGTTGCCTTGAAGCCTCAACGAGCGACTCGCTCCGGCTACCAGCTTGCGCGGCAAAATTGTCGTAAGCACGCGCCAACGCGCCCAGATATTCTTGGAAGGACAGGTAGCCGAGTTTTACGCCAACGCGCGTGGCTTGATAGAGGGTAAAGCCTTCGTAGAACCAATCATAGCTGCCGCTCAAGGCGAGACCGTTCGGCACCCAGAGATGAAACAATTCGTGGACGAGCGCGAGGCTCAAGCTACTAAGGGCAGCGGTTTTTGCAGGGAGCTTACCGGAGAGGAGCAGCACTGTGCCGCCGCGCGTCTCGGCTCCCCACCGCTGGGCATCCACGTTTTTCGGAAACGGAGCGATGATTACCAGCGATTTTTTCAACGGGGTTTCACCGACGCTGGCCTCATGCTCTCTCAAGATGTTTGAAACTGATTTCGCCACGTCTTCATCGCCGAAAGCCCAAGAGCCTTCGATGGCTAGAGTGAAGCCCAACGAGCGTCCCCGGCCTTGAGTTTCGCGCGTCTGGCGTCCCAGCCAGATGATCGAATTATTTATATCTCGAATGTCAAAACACCCCACCGCGCTTTTCGCTTCCAACGAAACCGTTTTCCAATCTTGAGGCAGAAGCAAGCGCAGACACGCGCGCTGGATGGAGCGCGGTAAAATGTCTTGAAGCATTAAGACGCCACGGGTAGGCATCAGCCATGAGATGTGCGCGGCAGCCAGCGTGTCTTCCGGCGGAGAGAGATTCATTTCGTACTTGAAAACCTTCGCTGCCCGTTCGGCGACGAACTCGCCCGCTCGCTGCTTAACAACTGGCACGACAGCACCATCGGCTGTCAACACTTCCAGCGCGCTGACACGCTCGCTTAGACGCGCAGTTCCGGCGTACTCATCGAGGAACGTCCAGACTCTACGCTCCTCAGTCAAACGCCCTTCGACTCTGACGCGCGCCGGCTCAAAGGAGGTAACGCTGATCGTCACTTCCGCGACTTGTGCACGAGACTGATAAGCTAAACAAAGAGTGAGCAGCAGCAGCAGGCAGCCTTTAACAACGAAGTCAGCCGCCAGTTTCCTGCCACTAACTGCGGGTAGAAGAATGCCACTAATAAATGTTTGCAAGTTGTTAGACATAACACGCGCGCCAAGCCCTTCTTGAATCAAAGAAACCAGAGAATATCATGTAGCCCAATAACGAACGTGAAAGAGTCGTGCTTAATTTTCCATCAAGCTAATCCTAAATGACGGGCGCGGATCGACGGCTCACGCAAGCAATTGATCCGCGCCCATAATGTTGCTGTTCTTCCGGCAAATCACGTCTCAGAAGAGCCTCACGGTATAGCTGAAGCGCACGCCACGGCCGATTTCGGGCGCGAGGTCTTTGATGAAAGAGAGGTGGTTGCGGTACAGCCGATCTCCGAGATTGAATGCGTTGACGGAGAAGACGTGTGCGTAATGGGTGCGCGGGATCACGTAGGAGCCGAGGACGTTGAAGACGGCATAGCCGGCGGTGCGTGTCTCGGTCGAAAAAAGTTGCTCCTGATCTTTGACGAGGATCGCTTCCGGCCGCAGGCTGATATTGCGATAGCGGAAGTCGAAGCCGAGACGCCCGCGCAGAGGAGGAATGCGCGGAAGCGGCGTGCCCGTCTCTTTCAGTTGCGCGTCCACCGCATCGACACCGAGGTTGACGACGAAGTGATCGTTGAGACTGACATCCAAGTTAATCTCAGTGCCGAGGAAGCGACTGTTCGCCTGTTGATATTCGGCTTCAATCAAACCGTCTTCGATCTCGCCGGTCGGGGCGAGAAAAACGAAATCACGCAAACTGTAATAGTAGAAATTCGCTTCAGCGCGCACTCGTTTGGAAGCGTGCCGGAGCGAGAGGTCGAGGCCGTCGCTCCGCTCACGCTTGAGGTTGGGATTGCCGATCTCGAAAGTCAGATTACCGATGTGCGGCCCATTGTTGTATAACTCTTCGAGCGCCGGCGCGCGATACGAGCGCGTGTAGTTGGCGACGAAGGCTCCGTCACGCCACAGCCCGACGCGCATCCCCGCCGCGCCGGAGAAACCAGTGAAAGTGCGCTCCGGCAAGCCGAGAGGTGTGTACTTGTTGCGCTCCACACGTCCGCCGAGTTGGAATCGGACGCGCTCGAAATCAACCTCTTGGAGGCTGAAGATGGCGAACGTGTTTTGCTCGACCGGCGGCGATAAAGCCTCAGCGCCGATGACCTCATAGTCACGCGTAAACCCGGAGAAGCCGAAACTGCCAGTCAGCCGTCCGCTCTTCCGTTGGTCGAAGACGCCGCGATAGATGAACTGTTGGTTGTTGAAAGTCGTCCCCGTCACATCGCCCTCAAGCTCTCGATGTTGGTAGTCGCTGTAACTCAACGAGAGCCGGAAGGCATCGACGAAAGCGCCCAGATTGCGGAAGCCGCCGTTGAACCGCAGATCGTGGCGGCGCATTGCGAGGTCAATCTGCCCTTCCCCTTTGTTTCCATCCTGCAAAGCCCCGACGTTGGTTCCCTCTACTTCTCCGCCCTCAAAAGTGGCCGCGAACGGGACGCCGTAACGCCGGTTATCGTAGCCATAGCTGGCGCTGAAAAACCCTTTATCGGCGTAATACCCGAAGCCGCCTAGTCCGCCGGCAGATCGCGTTTTTGAGTTAGGGACGGGACCAAGCGGCGTGTCGTAATCGCCAGTGCGCTGACCGCTACCGTTGCCCCAGATCATAAAGTTGCCGACGCCCAACTCAAGGCCGCCGCTGACGCCGGCCTGATCGCTAGTCGTGCCGCCGGTGGTTGTGAGATACCCACGGACGCCCTTGTGCGCATAGTCGTGGCCGGTGACGGCGTTGACGACGCCACCAATCGCGTTGCTGCCGTAGAGTAATGTCGCCGGCCCTTTGACGACTTCCAAGCGTTCAAGCGAGAGCACGTCAATGGGCTCGCCGTGATCGCCGGACTGCGAACTGAGTGAGCCGGTCCGGACGCCGTCCTGCAAGATGAGCACACGGTCGCCGTCGAAGCCGCGAATCACCGGGCGGGCGGCTCCGGGACCGAAGCTGCGTTTGGCGATGCCCGGCTCTTTATCGAGCACTTCGCCGATGGACGGATGCGCTTCTTCCACGAGCCGCAGATTGTCGAGCACCGTGACCGACTGAAAAGCCTCGAAGACCGACTGCTCGCTGCCCGTCGCCGTCACTGTGACCTGTTCTTTGATTGCCGAGAAGCGGAGTTGGAAGTCCGCGGCGACGCTGCCGCCCGCAATCACAGTCACGCGCTGCGTCGCATCGGGAAATCCTTCGGTGTGTGCCAGCAGCGTGTAAGTGCCAATCGGCATTTGCTCAAACTGGTAATCTCCATTCTCGTCCGTACTGACCGAGCGTTTCAGTTGGACGACGGTGACGATCACGTTGTGAACCACAGTATCGTTTTCCGCAAGCGTGACTTTGCCTTGAATCCTGCCGCCGGTTTGTCCGAAGCTGTTGATTGCCGTGCCAGCGCAAATAGCGATGACTGCTAATCCCGAATAAAAACGTTTCCACTGCATGAGAATGCTCCTTCGTGTGAATAAGTTGAAATTGACGCCAGCGGCATTTCAGCCATCCGGGCCGCATCAAGTTCGCGAAGGCATTCCACACGCTCGTCGTTATTAGTCGCCAGACTAAAGACAGCCGGGCTACGTCAACGACACGGCCACGCCATGAAGACGAAGCAGCACAATTCTGGCTGCTAACGTCTGAGGCGCACTAGCGAGTGGAATTTTATTCAGGCGAGTGGAGGCGCGCGCCCGCGTGGAAGGCTTCGGGCATGATCGCTATGGAAGATTCGAGTGGAGTTGGTGGCCGCGAGCGAGACGTTTTGCGGCCTTGTCAGAAGCGGAGTCGAAGGTTGAAGGTTAGAGACGAAGTTGCGCTGGAGGCGACATAGAAGGCATTGCGAATGGTTCGCCGCCTCTTTCGCCGTCTGTCCGCCGCTCTCGTTGCTGGCGGACACGACAGCTTCCGTGGCTGAAAGATGGTTAAGATTGACGCGGTGAAAGTGTGTGGCGCTAACAAGAAAAGCGTGCGACAGCAGAAAGAGTAAGGCCAGCGCGCGCACTCGGACGCCGCCGTGCGACTTACCTTTCATCTGCCGCTGCATTTCTAAGTTAGGCACTTTCGGTATCTCCGGGAGGATTGAAGTTTAGCATCCCGCTTGGATGCGTCAAAGAAAATCGCCTGAATTTGCGCCGCTCTTGCTTTCTTCCGCGTCAGGCGGAACTGGCGCGGTTTCTTAAACGTATGCCCTTTCACTTCACGAAGGAATCGGCGGCAGGCACATGAAACTCGCGTTGACAGGCCGCTTTGCGCCCCGATAAAATGCACCCACGCTTTTCTGGGGGGTGTTTCTTTTCGCAGACTGAAAACGAGGAACGAACGTGAGTCTAGTCAAGATCATCATCATCACCATCGCCGTCATCCTGAGCATCCTCTTCTTCGGGCGCTTTCTGTTCTAGCTCTCCGAACGGAATGAGATTCTCCCGCGCAGCTTTTCTTGGCCGCTACACGCCATCGCGCCGCGCACTCAGCAAACAGATTGCTCAGCTTTTCCTTCTCAGTTCGCTGGCTTGCGCCATTGTTCATGGGCAAACGAATCAAGAGTTAGAGGGCGAAGTTGTGCGCGTGCGGACAGACCTCGTTACGGTCCCCGTCTCAGTCACAGACGCACGCGGGCAGCGCGTCGCCGGACTATCGCAAAGCGATTTCAAAATCTTCGATGCGGGACGGGCCGTCAACATCAACTACTTCGCCGCCAGTGTGTCGCGCGTCGCGCTCATCTTCGCCGCCGACACGTCCGGCAGCACGCACGAAACTATCAGCCGCCAGCAAGACGCCGCGTTGGCACTTTATACACGCTTCGGCGCTGAATCGCGCGTCGGCTTAATCACCTTCGCCGACCGCCCGGTGCTCGTGCTTCCATTGACCGATCAAGTCGGGCAGGCGCGTGCGGCGTTCAATTTTTCTTCGCAGTCTAATCGTCGCACCGCCGTCTTCGACGCGGCGCTCTCCGCCGTGCGCGCCTTTAACAACAATGGACGCTCTCATCTTGCCGAACGCCGCATCGTCGTCCTGCTGAGCGACGGACTGGACACGGCCAGCCAAACGCGCGCGGCTGTAGTGGTTGAAGAAGCCCGTCGGAATAACATCTCTTTCTACGTCGTTCACCTGCCGCTTTACACTCCCGATCAAGGGCGGCTCGTCATCCGCAAGCCGGCCAAAGGTTTTCGCGAATTAGCGGCGCAAACCGGCGGGCGATACTTTTTGTTGGGCGATATGAAGGACGCGCTGAACCCGCGCGCCCGACCGGACTTGTCTCCGATTTTCGAGGCGATAGCGGCCGATTTACACACTCAATATCAGATTGGTTACTATCTCGACGAAGCAACGCGCGGCACTGGCGAGCACCGCATTGAGGTCAAACTTATCTCGCCCGTCCACCGCAAGCTCCGCGTGCAGAATCTTCTCGAAGGATACAAATTACAGTGATCAGTGACAAACAAAACCTGATTTCTAGTTTTTAACTCGTCATTTATCACTCGTCACTTGAAATCATGGCTGAACAAAAACCGGAAGGACTACGCCGGATACGTCGCGCGTTGTTGAGCGTCTCAGACAAGAGCGGCCTCGTGGAGTTTGCTCGCATCCTGCGCGGGTTCGAGATCGAGATTCTCAGTACGGGCGGCACCGCCAAAGTTTTGCGCGAGGCCGGCATCGAAGTCCGCGATGTGGCGGACGTGACCGGCTTTCCCGAAATGCTTGACGGGCGCGTTAAGACTCTGCACCC
>JACCRA010000218.1 GCA_013813825.1 Pyrinomonadaceae bacterium
ACTTCCGTACTCGTCGCGGCGGTGGCGGTCGTGTTGCGGCTCGGCGCATAGAACAGGATGAGACTCAAACCCATGAACAAAGCGAACGCGACGATCAACCAGTTACGCGTCCGCTTCATGCGGCCAAATTGTTTCAGCATTGCTTAACTTCTTCCTCGTTTGATGTGCTGTGCAGAAAGGATAAAGGCGGACCTTCAGCGTCGGGTTTCCAAATCTAACGGCCTCCCCGGCGGCCGAACCCTCACAGTGTCAGTCTCGACGCCGCCCGGAAATCATGGATTGTAGCGGAGACGCGCGGCGAGCCGCAACCACAAGACAGAGGTTAGCTGTGAGCGGTTGGATGCCAGAGAGGAGGCAGTTTTACCAGCCTCCAACATCCAGCGGCTAACTGCTCTCATTTGATCGCATCACGGCGCGGGTGTTATATCTAAGCGCATGGATTCAAACTGGCTGTGGGTGGGTTTTACGATCTTTATCCTGCTCATGCTGAGCATCGATCTCGGCCTGTTCAATCGCAAGGCGCACACCGTTACTTACCGCAGCGCGTTGACGTGGAGCGCGGTCTGGATCACGCTGGCGCTGCTCTTCTCAGGCGTCGTCTATTGGCGCTACGCGGCAATGGCGGGCGTCGCGGGCGTGGACACTCCGCGCGATGCGCTGATCAAATATCTGACGGGTTATGTCATCGAATTGTCGCTCTCGGTCGATAACCTCTTCGTCTTCCTGCTCATCTTCTCTTACTTCAAAGTCCCCTCCAAATATCAGCACCGTGTCCTCTACTGGGGCGTGCTTGGCGCACTCGTCATGCGCGCGACGATGATTTTGATCGGCGCGGCGCTGATCGAGAATTTCCACTGGATCATCTACGTCTTCGGAGCGTTCCTCGTCTATACCGGCATCAAGATGTTCCGGCAGCAGGAGGAGGACGTGCAGCCGGAACAAAATCCGGTGGTGCGCCTCGTGACGCGCTACGTCCCGATCACGCGCCACTACGATGAGCAAAAATTCTTTACCACCGTCAACGGGCGGCGCACGGGGACGCTGCTGCTGCTCGTCTTGATCATCGTCGAGGTCACTGATCTGGTCTTTGCCGTTGATTCAATCCCGGCGATTTTCGCCATCACCCGCGACCCGTTCATCGTCTATACCTCGAACGTCTTCGCTATCCTCGGCCTGCGGACTTTCTATTTTCTGCTGGCTGGCGTCATCGAAAAATTTCATTACCTCAAGGTGGGACTGGCAATCGTGCTGACCTTCGTCGGCGTGAAAATGCTGACTGAAGGATTCCTGCATAATTACGTGGACGAGAGTTCCATCATCTTCGGCTCGCTCGGCTTCGTCGTGGTGGTGTTAGGAGGTTCAATCGCCGCCTCGCTGATCTGGCCGAAGGAGGCCGAGACGCACATCGAAGTCGAATTACCGCCCGGCTTCAACTCACCGTTTGACGACGACGGGGGGCGACTCGGAGCCGAAGAACCGCCCGGCGGTGGCCCAAGCCGGTAAGCCGCGTGAAGACCGCCGGAGAAAGTGGGGCGTCAGCATCGTCGTTGGGACCGCCCGCTATCGCTCCGAGGATTGTCGCTTGAACGCCCTGCCGCCGCTGTGCTAACTTTCCAAGTGGGTCGTCGTTCCCCGTTTCGCCCGAAATTCCAGCCCACTTAGCTTCGCCGGCGTGCGCGCCGTGCAAGCCATCAGTTCGACCGTCCGAGAATTCAGCTTTCGCTGTGGGTCCCGTGCCGTCCGGCAGTTTCGTGACTATGGCCGTCAGACAAAACCGCATCAACGTCGAGTGGTGGATCGTGCAGAAGCGCGTCGTCTATCTGCTCTTCGCGTTTGGTCTGCTCGCGGCCGGCGCCGGCGCGTTGGCGCTCTATGGCTACTTCCACGGCAACCCGTTCGCACGCGCGAAGACAGAAGCGAGCGTGCCCGCCGGAGCGCGTTTCCTCGCCTTTGAGGGCGATGTGCGCGTTGTCCGCGCCGAGACGCGCGAAACATTGCTCGCGCGTAGCGACACGCAACTCTACCCCGGCGACATCGTCCAGACGCAGGCCGACGGGCGCGCCCGCATTCAACTCGCCGACGGCTCAACATTCGTCGCTCGCCCCAACAGCGTCGTCACCATTCGCGACAACCAACGCATCGACGGCAGCGACCGGACCAACGTCCGCGTCGCCGTCACGAGCGGCGAGATTAACGTCCGCACCGATCAGTTGTCCGCCGAGGCAACCAACATCGTCGAGACGCCGCTCACCCAAAACAACCTCGCCGCGCGCACCAGTGCCAGCTTCGGCGTGCGCGAGAACAGCACCGAAGACATCCGCGTCAGCAGCGGCGAAGTCGAGACGGCGACGCGCGGCGGCGAGCAAACAACTTTGCGCGGCGGCGAGTATGTCGCAGTCAACCAGCAGGGGACCATCCGTAGCCGCGAGCGGCTGCTCGCGATCCCGGCCCCACAATCGCCACGCGATCTGGAAAGGATTACGGCGGGCGCGGCCGGCGGCGGCGGCGGCGCGACAAACATCTTCCTGCGCTGGCAGCGCCCTGCTTCGGGCGCACCCGATCACTACCGCGTCGAAGTGGCGACCTCGCCCTTCTTCGTCTCCGCCGGCCGGGTCATTGAGCGCGACCAACTGGACGCGACCGAGTTGACGGCAGGTGATCTGCGCCCCGGCGTCTATTACTGGCGCGTCCGCGCCATCACCGCTTCGGGGCAGTCAAGCGATTGGAGCGAGCCGCGAAAGTTCAGCATCGAGGTCGGCGGCAAAAGCGACGAGATGGTGTCAGTCGCGGACGTGGCTTTTGAGTACGTGGCGGGCAACGTCTATCTTGCGCGCGGGCGCACGCAGCCCGGCAACACCATCCGCATCAACGGCCGCGAAACCATCACTGCGGCCGACGGCGGCTTCCAATTGCAGATTACAGTTCCCGGCAACACCCGCGATGTTGCCATTGAAGCCGCCGACTCGCACGGCAACGAGAGCCGCACCCGACACTCTTTGAAGTGATCAATGTTAAGTGCTGAGTAAGAGCATTTCTTTTTCACTTAGCACCTAGCACTCAGCGCTCATTACTTTATTTATGCAGCACGTCATTCTGCTCAAGTCTGAAGGCGAACGAGTCGAGCCGGCGCTGGTAGAAGCACTACGGGCGGCCGGCTTGAGTGCTTCCGTCGCGGCAGGCGCTTCTCCCCTGACGGCGGCGCGGACGCCGGGAGAATCGCCCGTGCCGATGCAATCGCCGACAGCGGTGATTTATGAAGTCACAGATCAAGCCGGCGCCGCGGAGGTGGGCGCCATGTTGCGACACGCCGCCTCAACATGGCCCGGGGCGCTGCTCGTCGCTTGCCGCACGCGCCACAGTCTCGATCAAAAGAGTCTGATGCGTCTCGGATTCGATGCCGTCGCTGACGAACTGGCGCAACTCCCCGCCCTCTTGCGTGAGCTTGAAGGTCATCAGCACCGGGAACTGACGCCGCCCGCTGAACCGTTCGAGAGCACCACAATTGGCACGCTGCTTCCAGCGAAGCTCAATGCTTCCCGACTGCGCGCCGCTTTCGAGGTCATTGCCGCGCTGCACTTCGCAACCGATCAGAAGAGCGCCGCGCAGACCGCCCTGGCCGGACTGGCTCCGCTCGTCCGCGCGGAGCGGTGGACTATCTATCTGATCGCGGAGCGCGGCCAACACGCCGTTAGCTTCGAGCCGCTGGCCTCGCGCGGGCTGACCGCGAGCGAGCGGGAGTTGCCCGAAAGCGACTGGCGGCGCGCGCTCACCTCCGACGTGCTGCTTGCCCTCTCCGGCGCTGAATCGGGCGCTGTGCGCCAGGCCGTCGCTGTGAGCGATGTGATCAGGAAGCGCGAGGGCCAGTTCCGTCTGTTGGCCGCGCCACTCGTCAGCGGCGAGCGCGTTCTCGGCGTGATTGAAGCGGTGCGTGAGGGCGACGGAAGCAAGAGTTTTACGGCGGCGGAGGCAGCGTTGTTGTCCGCGCTCATCGTGCCGCTCGCCGCGGCGCTCGCCAACTCCGTCCGCATCGCCGAGGCCGAGCTACTATCGCTGACCGACGATCTCACGAAACTGCACAACGCGCGCTTCCTCCGTCAGTTTCTCACTTCCGAAGTCAGGCGCGCGCGCCGTTATGATTCGACCGTCTCGACCATCTTCATCGACCTCGACGACTTCAAAGAGATCAACGACCGGCACGGGCACCTTGCCGGCTCACACGTCTTGATGGAGATGGCGACGGTGATTCTGACCGGCGTCCGCGACACGGACATCGTCACGCGCTATGGTGGCGATGAATTCGTCGTGGTGCTGCCCGAAACCGGTGCCGAGATGGCCGCCCGCGTCGCCGAGCGCATCCGCGAAAAAGTCGCGGCGCACCTCTTTACCGGCGGCCGCAATCTCGCCTTGCCCCTGACCGCCAGTTTTGGCGTCGCTGCGTTCCCCGCCCACGCGCACTCGCCCCAACAACTGCTCGCCGACGCCGACGCCGCAATGTACGAGGCTAAGGCCGCACGCAAAAACTGTGTCCGTTCCGCGACCGAACTAGGGCGGAGATAACTGTCGTCCGGTGTCGTCCATCGGCGAAATGTTCTCAAAAAAACAATCATCAGTAGCATTTATCACGGCTCTTCGCTTTAGAGTTTCGCGGCTTTCGTTGTATCTTGTAGAGTTGTACCGTGACCGGGATTGAGACTTGAGGGAGCGCGGTTTGAATTCACCCGACCAGAAACGGCGGCCTTTCATAACCACAGGATTTCCACGCCTGCCGCAGCTACGCCGGGCATTCGTCGCTCCTTGAAAGGCATCCCGCGCACTTCACTTCGGACAGGAAATAAATGGCTTTCAAATCACTTTTCAGTCTCTTTTCCAGCGATCTGGCGATTGACCTCGGCACCGCCAATACGCTCGTTTACGCCAAAGGACGTGGCATCGTCGTCTCCGAGCCGTCCATCGTCGCGATCAACAAAATCACCAACCAGCCCTTAGCCGTCGGCAAAGAAGCGAAGGAGATGCTCGGCCGCACGCCCGGCAACATTGTCGCCATCCGCCCGA
>JACCRA010000162.1 GCA_013813825.1 Pyrinomonadaceae bacterium
TCTTTGCTTTGTCCCTTCGCGTGAAATTTCCTTTCAGCAATAGTGTCTCGAACTTTCCAACTCTCACCTGAGGCTGATGTAGCGGGACAAGTGGCTCTCGACTCCCGGACACTGACACCGCCCATTGCCGGGAAGATTGGAGGCTGATGCCCAATAGGCCGCGTCGTCAAGAACCGTCAGGCACAGCACCGCTTCCACCGTTGGAATCGGCGACTGCCACGCCCGCTTTTTTCCTGCGAACGAAGCTGCTGCCGCCGCGCCCCACGCCCGCGTTGTTGCCGCGCCCGCGGCTGATGGAACGGCTCGCCGCGAACCTCTCCCACCCCGTCACGCTCGTCACCGCCAACGCCGGATCGGGCAAGACCACCCTGGTCGCCGACTTTGTCCGCTCGCGCCAGCGCCGCTTCGTCTGGTATCAACTCGATCATACCGACGCCGATCCGTTCGTCTTCCTCGGTTACATCGCACAAGGCATCAAGCAGATCGTGCCCGGCTTCGGCGGCGCGACGCTCTCCTATTTGCAGCAAGCGACAATCGAACTGGCGCAGCACCCCGAACGCGCCGTTGACGTGTTGCTCAACGAAGTGCTGGACCTCGTCGATCAGCAGTTCATCTTTGTCCTTGACGACTATCATCACCTCGGCGCGGAGACCGGCGTCCACGCGATGGTGGATCGACTGCTGGCCTACCTGCCGGACGTAATGCACGTCATCATCATTTCGCGTGACGTGCCGCCGCTCTCGCTCTCGCGCCTGCGGACGCAACACGCGCTGACGATCATCGACCGCGATGAACTGCTCTTCACCGACGAAGAGACGCAGCACCTCTTCCGCAAAGTTTTCGATCTCGAACTGACGCCGGCGCAACTCGCCGAATATCGCGAGCGCACGCATGGTTGGATCACGGCGCTGCAACTGGTGCGGCAGGTCGCGCAACGGCAGGCGTTGTCCGGTGACGACAAGAGCGCCGGCCATGCCCCCGATCTGATCGAGATTCTGCGTCAATCCGAGCGCGACATCTTCGATTACTTCGCTGAAGAGGTCTTCGCCGACGAGACGCCGGAGGTGCAGCATTTGTTGTCGCGGCTGTCGCTCTTGGAACGCATCGAGCTTGACGTGTGCGGGCGATTGTATCCGCAAGCCGCCTGTTCATCCGTGCTGCCTACGCTCGTGCGGCGCAACGTCTTTATGACCGTGGCGGGACTCAGCGACGGGCGCGGCGAAGAGTACCGCCTGCATCCGCTGTTCAAGGATTTTCTGCGCCGGCGATTGCAGGGAGAAGTCGGGCAGGCCGGCGTCGTCGCCGAGCACGCGCGTTGCGCCGACTACTTTACCGGGCGCGGGCAGTGGGAGCCGGCACTGCGCCACCTGCTGGCGATGGAAAACTTCGAGAGCGCGGCGGCAGTCATCGCCGACCGGGGCGCCGACTGGATCGCGAGCGGCGCGCTCAGCCTGCTCGTCTCGTTCGTCGAAGCGATTCCGCCGACTGTCTTGGACGAACACCCGCGCACGCTCGCGCATCGCGCCGAAGTCGCGCGCCTGCGTGGCGAGTACGACGCGGCGCAGAGTCTCTTCCGCCGCGCCGCGACGCTCCTGCACGAGCGGGGCGACGCTGAAGGTGAAGCCCACGCCTACCACTCGCTCGCGACCATCGCCCGCCGCCGCGGCGATTTCGTGACGGCCTTCGCGCATCTGGATCACGCCGCCGCGTTGTCCGCCGAAAGCTCCGTGGTGCGGACACGTTGCGGCAACACGCGCGGTCTGTGCCTGCTGGCCTTAAACCAACGCGCCGAGGCTGAGATGGAGTTTCGCGCCGCGCTCCAGTCCGCCGAAGAGCGCCACGACGAACGCTATGCGCGCCTCATCGCCCACAATCTTGGTTTGCCCGCGATGACACGCGGCGACTTCCTTGAAGCCCTTCGCTGGCTACGCCGGATGCTGCGGGAAGATTCAGGCGCGCCGCCGCTCCCACAAGAGGCCACCGCCTACCTCAACATGGCGCGCTGCTACCTCTTCCGTGGCGAGTTGCAGCAGTGCGAGCAGAACCTTGAACGCGCGATGGAGCGGTGCCAACTCTTCAACCTCGTCGCGCTCAGCGGCGAGGTTTTGGAGGCTTACGGCAACCTTTACCGCGAGCGCAACGACGCGTTGCGCGCCATCGAATTTTACGACCGCGCCGGGCATTATTATGAGGAAGCCGGCCTCGACATCTCGCGCCTTGAAGTGCAAGAAGAGCGCGCCATGCTCCACTTGCAGAACGGAGAATTACACTACGCGCGCGCGCTAGTGGATCGACTGATCGCGGCGCGCGCCGAAGCTTGCGACGAGATGGGAACGATGACGGCGAAACTGCCGCGCACACGCATTATGCTCGCACAACGGGAGACGCTTGCCGCCACCGCTGAGTTGGAAGAGACTTTGTCTTACTTTCACGCGCACGGCCTCTACTACTATGAGGCGCAGGCGTCGATGGCGCTGTCCGAAGCTAAACGTCTCGGCGGTCACGAGGTGGAGACGCTGACGCACATGCGCCGCGCGCTCGATCTGGCCGCACGCTACGATTACGAATACTGGCTCCGGCGCGAGATCACGCGCCATCCGGCGCTCTTCGCCCCGGCGGACGCGCGCGAACTGCTGCCGCCTGACTTGCGCGAGCACGCGCAGGAAGCGGCGACGGCGGCCGTTGGAGCAATGGTGGCGACAACGGGCGGCGCGGCGACGGCGGCAATGTCTTCCGCGCCTGCTTCCGCCGCCGCTTTTGTCACATCGCCGCCACCAAAGCCCGCCGCCGAGCTAACGATCAGGATGCTTGGTCCCGTCGAGATTTTCCGCGATCCGGCGCGCCCACTCGCCGCCGACGCATGGACCACCAAACGCGCGCGCGACATCCTGTGCTTCATCGCCTCGCGCCGCCACCGCCGCGCCTCGAAAGACACGATCATCGACACCTTCTGGGGCGAAGCCGACTTCGACGCGGTGGAAAAAAACTTCCACCCGACCGTCTCGCACATCCGCAAGGCGCTCAACAGCAAGCAACCGATCAAGCAGAACTTTCTGCTCTACCGCGATGGCGACTATCTGCTCAATCAGGAGTATTCTTACAGCATCGACACGGAAGAGTTCGACCACCTCGTGACGACCGCCGAGGCCGCGCGCCGCGCCGGGAAGCAGGACGAGTACATCAATCTCTACGAGCAAGCCGTCGCGCTCTACCGCGGCAATTTCATGCAGGGCTGTTACGACGAGTGGGCCGAAGAGCAGCGCGCTTACTACCGCGAGCAATACCTGCGAATGCTCGAAATGTTGGCTAAGGTCGCGGTGAAAGCCACGGACTGGCCGCGCGTCCTCCAACTCGGGCAGGAGATTCTCAAGGACGACGCCTTCCGCGAGGACGTGCATTGCATGATCATGCAGGCGCACGCCGCGCTCGGCAACCGCGTCGCCGTCAAGGATCAGTACGAGAGCCTGCGCCGCCTGTTGCGGAAAGAACTGGGCGTTGAACCGGCGGCTGAGACGCACAAAGTCTTGCGGCAGTTAATGTCCTGAGGAGGGGGGGGCAATCTGCCGGGCGTCGCGCGGACTGTAAGGAAAATACAACATCAAGCATGGCCCGTTTTTGTTGGTATTCAACGGATTCTATGTTATTTTCTCCACCCCAACGCGCGAGACGATAGCCAAGCGCCCCGCGCGGTTCTCCCCCGACACAAACTGCGCCTTACCCGAAGAGTGTTCCCGAGCCTCGTCGGCCAAGCAATCATTGCGCATCCCCAAGCGGACATTATGAGCGTTACTTTTATGATGAGAGTCAGGCAGGCCACGGCGTTGAGCCTTATCCTCCTTCTCGCGTTGAGCACGGTCAAGGCGGGCATCGTGGTGACCGGCGCGGACGGCATCGTGGTGACCGGCGCGGACGGCATCGTCGTGACCGGCGCGGACGGCATCGTGACTACCGGCGCGGACGGCATCGTGGTGACGGGCGCGGATGGTATCGTCACTACCGGCGCGGACGGCATCGTTGCGACGGGCGCTGATGGGATTGTCGTGACCGGCGCGAATGGCATCGTCGCGACGGGCGCGGACGGCATTGTGGCGACCGGCGCGGACGGCACGCGCTATGAACTCGATTCGATCTACCTTCGCCAACCTAATGGCATTGGAATTAGAACCCCCGCTCAAGCCAGAATGACCGGCACTGACGGCATTGTGGTAACCGGCGCGGATGGCATCGTCGCGACCGGTGCTGATGGGATTGTGGCGACGGGTGCTGATGGGATTGTCGCGACCGGTGCTGATGGGATTGTGGCAACCGGCGCTGATGGACGGACGTTCACGATTGCTCCGAACGGCATCGTCGTGACCGGCGCGGATACGATCACTATGACGCGCGCCGCCGGGATTGTGGTGACGGGTGCAGACGGCATCGTGGTGACGGGTGCGGACGGGATCGTTACCACCGGCGCCGACTCGCAGACGCAACGCACCGGCCTGCTCAGCGTCGATCCCGAACTGCTGCTGACTCTCGACCGGATGACGGATGATAGCAGCGTCAACGCCGTCGTCCTCTACCACCACCTTCCGACCGACGCCGACCTGACGCAACTGCAAAGTTTTGGGATCACCGGCGGCACGCGCTTTCATCAGTTGCCGATGGTCGTCGTCACCGCGACTCGCGACCAGATTATCGCCGTCTCAAAGTTAGCGGCGGTGCGTTCGATCTATGGCAACCGCACGCTGCAACTCACGGCCGCGCCGGACAAAGGCACGGCCGGCATCGAGCGCGTCCGGCAAGACGCCGACCTCTCGCGCCACAATCAAGGGTTGCCGGTCAGTGGGCGCGGCGTCACCGTCGCGGTACTCGACACCGGCGTTGACTCAACGCACGCAGACTTGTCCGGCCGCGTCGCGCAGAACGTCAAGCTCGCCGACACGATGAGCGCCGGAGTCGGCTTCAATTACCCGGCGAACATTGAGAATTTGCCGAACACGGATCAGTTTCACGGCCACGGCACGTTCGTCGCGGGCGTCATCGGCGGCAACGGCGGGCGCTCCGGCGGAGCCTACACGGGCGTCGCGCCCGGCGCACGCATCGTCGGCCTCAGCGCGGGCGACCTGAATCTCTTTTACGTCTTGGACGGCTTCGACTACCTGCTCGAACGCGGCGCGTCTTTGGGTGTGCGCGTCGTCAATTGCAGCTTCTCGGCCAACACGATCTACGACGCGAACGATCCGGTCAACGTCGCGACCAAAATGCTGACCGGGCGCGGCATCAACGTCGTCTTCTCGGCGGGCAACACCGGCGCGGGATTGGGCACGATGAACCCTTACGCCGTCGCGCCGTGGGTCGTCTCGGTCGGCGCGACCGACTATCAAGGTCGCGTCGCGAACTTCTCTTCGCGCGGGCAGTTCGGCAGCCAGATGTTTCGGCCCACCATCGTCGCGCCGGGCGTCAAAGTCGTCAGTCTGCGCTCAACAGGCGTGAGCGTGACGGGCGTAGAGGGCGTCGGCTTTAACGGCGACGCCGGGATCGCGCCAAGCCACGTGCCGTTTTACACGACGGCGAGTGGGACCAGCTTTTCCGCCCCGCAAGTCGCGGGCGTGATCGCCTTGATGCTCGAAGCCAACCCGCGCCTGACGCCGGCGCAAGTACGCGACATCTTGCAACGCACCGCGACGCCGCTGCCACCTTACTACGCGCACGAAGTCGGGGCCGGGATGCTCAACGCCCACGCCGCCGTGCTCGAAGCTGCTTTCCCGCAGCGCCGGATGGGCAGTTTCAAGGCGACTCTCAACCGCGGCCAAGTGCGCTTCGTCAACGAACCCGTGCAGGAAGTGAGCGGCACGGTGCAGCCCTCCGGCGCTCACGAGACAAACTTTGTGATGCCGGAGAACACGCTGCTCGCGTCACTGCAAATCGGCTGGAGTTCTCTCAGCGTCAACGATCTCGGCCTCGCCCTCTACGACGCGCAAGGCTTCAAGCGCGCCGACGTGAACGCCATCAACCTGCCGGGTCTGACCGGCAAGCGCGAGCGCGTCGTCCTCGAACAACCGCAGCCTGGAGCGTGGAACATGCGCGTCAAAAACACGCTGCCGCTCGCCGTCACCACGCAGAATTTCAGCGGCACGATTGAGATCATGCGCGCCGAGTACGCACCGCTCGGCGACCTCAACTCTTTAAGCGCCACCGCCCGCGAAGAGATTTACCAGAGCCTTCGCACGTTCGTGATGTATCCGTCGGGGAACCGCTTCCGCCCCACCTTCGCCGTCACGCGCGCCGGGCTGGCCGAGGCGCTGGTGCTCGGCGGTCGCACGCCGCAGTATTTGCCGGCCGCTCCCACCTACCGCGACGTGCGCGATCCGCAAACGATGCTCTTCGTCGAGAGCGTGCAGCGCGCGCCACGGGGACCAATTTTTACGGACGTGTCGGCGGGCGGCAACTTCTCGCCTGCCGCCGCCACGGATCGACTGACGGCGGCCATCGCCCTCGTCCGCGCCGCCGGCCTCCGGGCCGAAGCCGAATCGTCA
>JACCRA010000237.1 GCA_013813825.1 Pyrinomonadaceae bacterium
GAGCCGGGCGTGCTCAACGAACTGAAGCCCCGCGCCCGTGCTTTCTTCGCGCGCTTCGTTGACACATACCGGGAGCGTTGGCTGTCGGGGCAGTATGACATCTAAATTGGAACTGACGACATTAGGACAAAGAGGAATAGACAGGATTGACAAGATGAACAAGATAAAGCAGGAAAGAGGCGGGATGCATCGTATCTGTCATCCTGTAAATCCTGTCCATTTCCGGTGCGGCTCGATTTAGTTGCCGCCCCCGAGCGGCGCGCTCCTTGAAACCGCTTGAATGACATGCTCAACAAAATTCATCTCATCAGCGCGTGGCTGCTCGTGGCGCTCGGCCTCATCCACATCGGCTTTACGCCGTTCGCCTACCGGCAATTCACACACAACGCGCTGTGGTTCGTGGGCGCGGGACTGGCGCTCGTCTTCGCGGGTTTCCTCAATGTAGCGGCGGCAAGGATAGCGGGACAGGATAAGGTTGTGCATCGGCTGTGTCTCATTGCTAACGCCAGCGTCTTCGCGCTTTTCTGCGTCGCGCTCTCGCTGCTCCGCGAGCCACAAGTGTTCGTCGGCCTCTTGCTCTCAGCCGTCGCGTTCGTCGCCACCATCAAACAAAAGTAAAAGGCAAAAGTGAGAGACAGATGACTGCCCTCACTTTTGCCTTTTACTTTTTGCCTTTTTGCCTACTGCCACTGCTCTCTACTCCGTCAGAGAGTAGCACGCCATCTCGGTGTCGTTGCGGACGAGCAGACGGCCGCCGGCGATGGCCGGCACATTCCATGTCTTGCCGCGTAGCGCGGCGAACTTCGTCACCTCCGTGTAGGCCGCCGGGTCGGCCTTGACGAGCACTACTTCGCCCGCGTCCGTCAGCACGATCAGGTGGCCGCTCGCGGCGAGCAGTTGACCGTAGCCGTAACGCCCGCCCTTCCACTTGCGCTCGCCGGTCTGCGCGTCCACGCAAGTTAAGATTCCTTCGTCGAGACCATAGACATGGCCGTTGTGATAGACGGGGCTGTTGAATTTCGACTTCAGGTTGATGTTCTCCCACAGCGCGCGGGTGTTGAACTTGCCGCCCGCGGCCTGCACTTCGACAAGCGAAGCGCCCTTGCCATAGCCGGCCGAGATGAAGAAGTGATTCGGGTCCAGCATGATCGGCTGCGAGACGTTGATGCCCATGCTGGTGTCCCAAGTGTGGGACCAGAGGAGCGCGCCGTCTTCGGGCGCGAGCGCCAGCGTGCGGTTCGCGCTAACGATGAGCACCTGACGCCGCCCCGCGAGTGTGACGAGCATCGGCGACGTGTACGACGCGCGATCACCCTGCGACTTCCATACCGGCGCGCCGGTCAGCTTGTGATAAGCGACGACGGACTTTCCGCCCCCGCCGCCCGGCATCACGACGACTTTATCATCCACGATGAGCGGCGAGCCGGCCATGCCCCACTGCAAAACTTCCGCGCCGTTCTCGCCCATGATGTCGCGCCGCCAGACGAGTTTGCCGGTCTTCGCGTCGAGGCAGCGCAGTTCGCCGGTCGCGCCTTGCGCGTAAATGCGCCCTTCGTGCCACGTCGGCGTCGCGCGCGGGCCGTCGCCGGTCGTGTCCGTAAACTGCGCGTCCCACCCATGCGCCCACAACTCGCGCCCGGTCTCGACGTTGTAAGCCGTCACGACCTCCTGCTTACGCCGCTGCTCGATGGTGTAGGCCACGCCATCGGCCACGACGAACGAGGAGAAACCTAATCCCACCGGCTGCTTCCACAATTGCTTGAGGCCGCCCGCCGGCCAGTTGGTCTTGACCGCCATCTCGTCATAGCGGCCGTCGCGGTTCGGCCCACGAAAATTGGTCCAGTAATTACGCCCCGCCGCCGTCTTCACCGTTGGATGATTCGCCTCGGATGCGGGCGTCGCGTTCGCGGGCTGCGAGGTGTTGCTGCCAACGGGCTGAGCACTCGCCGCCGTCCCCGTGACGGGCGGTTGAGTTGGCGCGCCCGCCGCCGCCGGATCAACGCTCGCGGTGGGCGTCGCTGCTTCAGGCGCGACGATGGGCGTGGCGGCGACGGGGGGCGGCGCTTCGGACTGTTGTTGCTGCGCCGCGCGATGTTGTTCCAGCGCGTCGTAATGTGCGGTGTCGGTGTCGAACCAACGGTGGCCGTAAAACTTGTAGAACCCGGCGACCGCGACGAGGCCCAGCGCGATCACGCCGGCGATCTTCAAGAGCGAAGAGCGATGCCACGGAGTTGACGGTTGTGCTTCAAACATTGCTTTACTCCTAATCACAGAACTAACTACCGCGATGCCCCGTTAGGGGCAATTGACAATAGCCCGGCGATTCATCGCTGGGTAAGTTATTCATCGTATCGAGTCCCGTCAGGGACGGTTGGAGTAACATCCAACCGTCCCTGACGGGACTCAATTTATCGCACTTTGCCTTTCCCAGCGATGAATCGCTGGGCTATTTCCGCGTCGTCCCTACGGGACTCTGAGAACAGCCTCACTTGCATAAATTTCAAATGAACGTGCCGCCGACGTGCCTACTGCTTCCTGCCCCGTCCTCTACCCTTTCGCGTCGCTAATGCAATACAAATTCTTTTCGCCTCGAATGAAGATCATCCCGTCGGCGATAGCGGGCGAAGCGAAGACCGGCTCGCCGAGTTGGTTAGTGCGTAAGACTTCGTGCTTCGGCCCGGCCTTGATGACGTAGGTATCGCCGTCTTCGCTCGTCAAGAGAATCTTATCGGCGAACGCCACCGGCGAGGCCATGAATGTTGCCGGCACAGGCACGCGCCCGCCTTCATAGACGATCTTTCCGGTCTTCACGTCGATGCAGGCCAGTATCCCACGATCAGTCATCATATAGACATACTCGCCGTAAAGAATCGGCGACGGCACGTAAGCGGTGTACTTCTCCTGCTTCCAGACGACGGCGGGAGTGTCAGTCACGTCGCCGCTCAAGGTTCCGAGACGGACGGCGAACGCGCGTTTCTGCGGGTAACCGGCGGAGAGAATCACCAACTCGCCGTCTGTCACCGGCGTCGGGATCGCGTTCGACTCGACGCCCTTGCCGCGCCACAACTCCTTGCCGGTCGCTGGATCGTAAGAGATGACGGCCTCCGTGCCGCTCGTGATTAATTCCGCGCGCTGCTTCGTGCGGACGATGATCGGCGTGGACCAACTGACCTGCACTTTGCGCGGCACGCGCCATGCCTGTTTGCCCGTCTTCTTGTCGAGCGCGACGATGAATGAGTCAGCGCCCTCTTCCTGATCGCATTGCAGGATCACGAGATGATCGAACAGCACCGGCGATGTGCCGGTTCCCATCCCGACCGTGCCGAGTTTGCCCACGTCCTGCTTCCACGCGAGCCGGCCGTTGAAGTCGTAAGCATAGACGCCCTCCGCGCCGAAGAAGGCATAGACCATCTTCCCATCAGTCGCCGGCGTCGAAGCCGCGTAAGAACTTTTGCGGTGATAATCGTCGTAAGGCGTACCTTCAAAAGCTGTCTTTTCCCACAGCAGTTTTCCGGTGTCGCGGTCGAAGCACAGCACTTTGAAAGTGTAACGGCGGTCGGCCCCAACGCTGTCCGGGTGCCGCCACTCCTTACCCTCAATTGTGTGCTTCATCGCCTGCGCGCCCGGCACTTTCGCGCCCTCGACGGCGGTGGTCAGAAAAATCTTTTTGCCCCACACGATGGGCGAAGAGTGCGCGCGGCCTTGCAGCGGCACTTTCCATTTCACGTTCTTCGTCCCGCTCCACTCGACGGGCACGTTCTTCTCCAGCGACACGCCCTGCGAATCCGGCCCGCGCCACTGCGGCCAGTTCGCGCCGGCGGCAGCGACTGACGAAGTGCGGAGAAGCGTGCCAACGCTCAGGCAGACGAAGGCGAAAAGAGTCAGCAAAGCTCTGACAGGGGTACGACTGATCATGTTCGGTTCCTTCCTGCGGATGAAGAAAGCCAGCACCGCGTGAGACGCGGCGACGGCGGGTTTGTTCCATTCAAGTCGAGTGCCGTATTGAGTTGACGCATTCATCCAAGGATGGCATCGACACTTATTTTCAAATGCGGAATCGCTTGCGAGCCGACGACATCGCCGCGCCTTAAAGTTTTCACCGACTGGTACTGCCCGTTGAGGGGGCTGGCATAAACTTCGACAGCTTCGCCCGGTATATTAACCAGCATCGTCTCCGGGACGCCGGCCCGCGCGTACAAGGGGACTTTCACGCCGCGATCCGTTTCGACGGACGTGTCCGCGACTTCGATGACGAGCAGCACGTCCGCCGGTTCCGGGTGTTTTGTCTCATAGAAATCCGCCCGCGCCCGGAGCACGGCCACGTCAGGTTCCGGCTCGGAGTAGTCATCGACGATGATCGGATTCTGCACGCTAACGATGGCGTCGGCTCCTACTTGGCGGCCCAGCACAGTGGTCAGGCGGTTCACACACGCCGCGTGGCGGCTGCCAATCGGACACATCTCGACGATCTCTCCTTCGATCAGCTCCACCCGATCATTCTCCGTCAGAATGCCGGTCTCCGCCATCCGGTTATATTCACCGACCGTGAACCAGCGCTTGGCTAATTGTCGTGACATACGCCCTCACCCGCCGATCACCCGACACGATTGCCGGGAGTCGTTATCAAGCCGCTCACGCCTGCCGACCTTCGAGCGCCGCCACCCTATCTTCCAAGTCGCTCTGGTTAGCGCGGATGTCTAGCACACGGGATTCGAGGCGATCAAAGCGCGTCGTCAGAGTCCGCACCTCACGGCGCAGTTCCTTCAACTCTCCTTCAACGCTCCCCAAACGCACTTCCATGCTCTCCATACGCCCTTCCATGCTCCCCATGCGCCCTTCCATGTTTTCCATGCGCCCTTCCAAACCTGCTAAACGGGCGTTCGTTTCCGCGCGGAAAGCGCCAACTTCCCGGCTGATCGCGCTCAGATAAGTAAGTATTTCGGTCATCTGGGCGTTACTCATCGTTGCCTCTCTTCCGCCTTTCGAACTGCGAGTTGTGTAGAACAGACAAGGTGGCCTCATCATAACGCAAGAACTGCCCGCCCGGCTGTTTATGTGCCGCTCGCCGGTTTTGCTGCCGATGGTTCCGCAATGGCGTACAGATGCCGTTGGGCGCGAATGAAGAACGTACCGTCGGAGATGGCGGGCGTCGCCATGCAGACTTCGCCCAAGCTGTTCGTCGCAAGCAGTTCGTACTTCGGGCCAGCTTTGATGACGAAAATCTCGCCGTCCTCACTGGTGAAGTAAAGTTTGCCGTCCGCCGCGACGGGCGAGGCGGTGAAAGCGCCGCCGCGTCCGGCGATGCGTTCCTGATAGACCTTCTCGCCGGTCTTCGCGTTGTAGGCGGCCAGAATGCCGTTGTTCGAGCAGGTGTAAAGGTGCTCGCCATAGACGATTGGCGTCGGCATGTAGGGGCCGCCGCGCTGCTTGCTCCATGCGACCGAGGCGTTGGTGTCCGCCCCTTTGGGCAGCGTGATGTCGCCGTTGGCGACGCCCAGACGGATCGCATAGATCGGCTGGATGGGTGCGTAGCCACTCGTCACATAAACCAAGTCGTGCGCGATGATCGGCGT
>JACCRA010000240.1 GCA_013813825.1 Pyrinomonadaceae bacterium
ATCGCGCAACAGTGCGTCGCGTTGCGCGGGCAGTTGCGCGCCGCCGGTTACGAGTCGGAGATTCTGGCGTTACGCGTCGAGCGGCGCGTCGCGGGGCAGGCGCAAATTTTTGATGCGAGCCATATCAAGCGCGAGGACGGGTTGCTCTATCACCATTCCATCGGCTCGGACGTGACGGCTTTCGCCGCCCGGCATCCGGGGCCGAAATGCCTGATCTATCACAACGTCACGCCGGCGGAATTTTTCGCGCCCTATCGCCCCGGCTTCGCGTGGATGTTGGAGACGGGTCGTGCCCAGTTGCCGCGTCTCGCATCTTGTTTTCCCGTCTCGGTTGGCGATTCAGCATTCAACGCCGAAGAGTTGCGAACGTGCGGCTTTCACTCGCCGGGCGTGCTGCCAATCATCATCGATCCGGCGAAGTGGAATTTCGCGCCCGACGCCGCGCTGATGGACCAGTTGCAAGACGGGCAAACGAACTTGCTGTTCGTCGGTCGCATCGCGCCGAATAAGCGACAGGATCAACTGGTTGAAGCTTTCGCCCGCTATCGCAAACTCGATCCGCGCGCACGGCTCATCCTCGCCGGCGACGGCCAGGATTTCGATCCCTACTTTCAGCGTGTGCGCGAGCAGGTCGCCCGGCACGATTTGCGGCGGCAGGTTCACGTCACCGGCCAGTTGGACGATGCCGCCCTGCTGGCTTACTACCGCACGGCGCACCTATACTGGTCTTTCAGCGAGCACGAGGGGTTCGGCGCGCCGCTTGTCGAGGCGATGTGGTTCGACGTGCCCGTGCTGGCGTTTGGCGGCACGGCGGTTAGTGAAACGCTCGGCGACGCCGGAGCGCTGTTTGACGCGGAACACGACTTGGAGCGCATCGCCGAACTCGCTTTCGCGCTCGCGCACGATACGACCAACGGGCGACGCGCCGGGGCGCTGGCGGCGCAGGCCGCGCGGCGATTAAGATTTTTGCCCGCCAACGTGGCCGACGCTTTACAACAGATCATTATTCGGATGGAGACGACCGCTCACCGTTGAGAAGCATCGGGCTGCAATATCATTAGCGACCGCTGATCGAGATAGTCTCTGCCTGTGTGCTAACTCAAGTAAGCGGGCAGGGACCAGCCGCTGCCCTGACAAAGATGGTTGACCATTTGAATCGCAGTCAGCCGGTGCTCGCCGTCGTGGTTCCCTGCTTCGACGAAGCATTGGTCATCGAAGAAACGGCGCGCCGGCTGCTGGTGGTGCTGGATGAGTTGATGGCGCGGCACGTGATCGCGCCGTCGAGTTTTGTCTATTTCGTCGATGACGGCAGCGCCGACCAAACGTGGGAGTTGATCAAGGAGTTACATCGCAACGGCGGCGGCGGGCGAGCGGTGAAAGGGCTGAAGCTGGCCCGCAACGTCGGCCACCAAAACGCGCTGCTGGCCGGGTTGCTGAACGTCAAAGACCGCGCCGACTGCGTCATCTCAATGGACGCCGATCTGCAACACGACGAGCGCGCGCTCCCGGCTTTCGTGGAGAAGTATCAAGCCGGGGCCGACATCGTGTTCGGCGTCCGCGCTGATCGCCGCACCGACTCGCGTTACAAAAAGGCGACCGCCCTTTTCTTCTACAAGTTGATGCGGTTGATGGGCGTCAAGCTGATCGCCAATCACGCGGACTACCGCCTCAGTTCGCGCAAGGCGCTCGACGCGTTGGCGGCTTACGGCGAGGTCAATCTGTTTTTGCGCGGGATTTTTCTCGACATCGGTCTCAAGTCCGAGACCGTCACTTTCGAGGTGCGGCAACGCCATGCCGGCCGCTCGAAATACTCTTCGCGGCGGATGCTCTCGTTCGCGCTCGACGGCATTACTTCTTTCAGCGTCACGCCGTTGCGGTTCGTCACGCTGACGGGCGTGCTGGTCTTCGTCCTGAGTTTCGTCTTGGCGTGTTATGTCTTATTCACCGCGCTCTGGGGCAACGTCGTCCCCGGCTGGGCTTCGACGGTGCTGCCGATCTACTTCCTCGGCGGCTTGCAGATCATGATGACCGGACTGGTCGGCGAATACTTGGGAAAAATTTATCAAGAGATCAAAGCCCGGCCCCGTTATATCAAGGACGAAGAGTTGTTTTGAAAGCGCCCCGCATGACACGACAGAAAGCTCGAATCATGCCTCACACCAGTGAAACGCAGTTGCCGGCTTCGCGCTTCTCGCCCGCCGTCAAGCGCACGCTGCGACACGCCGGCGCGGTCGTGTTCGGCTTCACGACGTTGTTCGTCGTCTATTTCGCGCCGGCCATTTTCACCAACCGCCTGCTCGCGCCCGGCGACGGCGTTTCTCAGTACTTGCCGAACTTCTATTCCGAGCGCGTGTTGTGGGACACGCTCATCCTCGGCGGCTTTCCGATGCTCGCCGACTCGCAGTTCATGTCTTGGTATCCGCTGGCGTTCTGTTTCGCGTTCGGGTTCGGCGGCTACAACGCTTTCCTCATTGCGGCCTACGTGCTGGCGGGCAGTTTCACTTACGGCTACGTCTATACGCTGACCGAATCGCGTCTGGCGGGCGCGGCGAGTGGCATCGTCTATAGCACGTCCGGCTTTATGATGGCGCACCTCGGCCACACGACGATTGTCCATTCTGCCGCGTGGCTGCCGCTGCTGATCTGGTCTTTGGAAATGCTTCGGCGCGGCGGCAACGGCGGCGGGCGGGCGCGCGTGGGATGGTTCGCGGCCGGGGCGCTGGCCGTCGCGTGCGGGGCGTTCGCCGGCCACCCGCAGATGTTCACTTACATGATGTGCCTCGCCGGAGCCTACGCGCTGGTCTTTGGTTGGACGACGCCGCTCCAGCACGGCGGGCGCTGGCGCTACTTTTTACGGGCAGCGCTGCTGGTCTTGATCGGGGTCGGGATGGCCGCCGTCCAGTTGTGGCCGACGGCCGAACTGGCCGGCGAAAGTCTCCGCCAGAAGATGAGCTTTCCGCAGTTCGTGAGCTACGCCATCCCGCCCGATCACCTGCCGCTGCTGCTGCTCCCGCTGGTCTTCGGCGGCTCGCCCGCTTCCTTTTACGGTATCTCTTACTTCGGCGCGTGGGGACCAGTGGTTGGCGGCTCCGGTGCGACCGAACTGACCGGCTACGTCGGATTGTTGTCGTTGATGCTGGCGGTCGTCGGCGTTTTCGTGTGGCCGGAGCGGCGGCTGACAATTTTCTGGACCAGCGCCGCCGCCGTCGCGCTGCTGTTGGTGCTGGGCGACGCGACGCCGCTCGCCGCGCTGACCTTCCGCCTGCCGGTGATCAATTTATATCGCGTGCCGGCGCGCCACCTGCTGGAGGTGGGGCTGGCCGCCAGTGTTCTGGCCGGGTTGGGCGTGGCCGCCGTCCAACGCGGGGCGGTGAGTTCACGCCAAGTGTGGGGCGGGGTGGCCGCGTTAGCGGCGCTGCTGGCGGGCGCGTTGCTGTTGCTCGCGTGGCACGATGATGCTTACCGCGCGCTCGCGATCAAGACAGGCGTGGGACACGTCAGTTTCGCGCCGTGGCGGAATCCGGCGGTCGGCCTCCCGCTGCTACTCTTCGCGGCTGGGGCCGGCGTCCTCGTCTACTGGCAACGGCGACCGCGCTCACCCGTCCGGTGGGTGTTGCTGCTCATCGTGTTAACGCTCGACCTCGCGAGTCTCGGTTGGGTCTCCGAGTGGCGCTACTACCTGCAACGCGCGGACGTGCTCGCCCGGCCCGACTACGCCAATCGCTACAGCCAGAAACTTAACGCCACGCGCCAGCGGATGCTCCCGATTCGCGGGGGCTTGGGCGAGACGACCGACATCCCGCCGAATCGCTCGCGCATCTGGGACGTGCCGAGCGCCAGCGCCTATGGCCCGTTCCTCTTATCGCGCGTCGCCGGATTGCTTTCGATGGCCCCGCACGGAGCGGTGGACGAATCTTGGCGCGAGGGGACCAATCAGGGCGTCAACTTGATGGCGATCCGCTACGTCTTCACGCCGCGCGCCCCCACGGCATTGACGCCGACCGACGCGCGCACGGAGAGGTGGGCGGCGGACGACATGAGCCTGATGCTCGGATCGGGCTGCGGCCAGCCGCGTCCCACGGAAGTCACGATTGAGTTGCCGGCGGCGGTCAACGCCACGGCCATCAGCATCGCCAGCGCGCTGGCCTGCGCCATCGAAATGCCTGACGAAACGGAAGTCGCGCGCGTGGAACTGACGGACGAGGGCGGACAAGTCCACACGCGCAGTTTACTGGCCGGGCGCGACACCAGCGAGTGGGCCGGCGGTTGCGCCGACGTGCGGCCGTTGATGAAGCACCGGCTCGCGCCCGTCTTCAGGACTTACGAGATCGAGCGCGAAGGCAAGATGTGCGAAGGGCGACAATTTCAAACGACTTTCACGCTCGACGGGGAGCGGCGTATCAAAAGTCTGCGACTACTCCGGCAGGGAACCATCGGCTCGCTGATCGTGCTCAAGATCAGTCTGCTCGACGAGCCGGCGGGCCGCGCCTACCCGCTCTCGCCTTCCTTCGTCACGCTGGCCGATCCCCTCCGCTGGCGACACGTCGAAGACATCGGCGAGAGCAGCGTCTTCGAGAATTTGCGGGCGTTGCCGCGCGCGTGGCTCGTGCCGGAAGTCGTCGCCTTGAGGCCCGATGAAGTGCTGGCGGCGATCCGCTCGTCGCGCCTACCCGATGGTCGCTCCTACGAGCCGCGACAAATTGCGCTCGTTGAACAGCCGGAGTTGACGTTCAAGGCCGCACCGTTTGACGCGCAGGGCATGGCCGAGGTGCGTGATGTGTGGAGCAAGGGGATCGAAGTCGCGACCCGCTCGCAGTCGCCGGCGTTTCTCGTCCTGAGCGATGTTTACTATCCCGGCTGGCGCGCGGAAGTGGACGGCAAGGCGGCGGACGTGTGGCGAACCAACTACGCGCTGCGCGGCGTCGCGGTGCCGGCGGGCGAGCACGTCGTGCGCTTCACCTACCGGCCGCGCAGTTTCTACCGGGGCGCGCTCGTCAGCGGGGCGTCGCTGCTGGCGCTGGCGGCCTTCACCGTTTGGGGCTGGCGTCGTCAGCGACGCGGTCATGACGACGATAACGATGAGCAAGCGCCGCCGACCACGACCACCACCGACACCCA
>JACCRA010000262.1 GCA_013813825.1 Pyrinomonadaceae bacterium
AGCGCCAACTCGCCGAACAGCTTTTGCAAAGCTCTCGTCAGGCGGAACTTTCCGCACGTCCGGGCGACGCGCGAGCCGGAAGCATTCGCCGACACTTCGGGACGTGGGACAGCGGCGACACGCGCTCGGCGGACAACGAGCGCATCGATCATGATCTCGCGCTCGAATACGGCGGAGCCAACCATGGCGAGGAGTGAGCGCCGATAGTTCGCTGACAGGTTACTCTGATGACTTTTAACGCCGGGTTGCGCTGTATATCGAAACTTGCGTCATCCCGGCAAGGAGTAAAATATGAGCCAGACGTTGACCTTAGAAATTCCTGACGGCGTGTTCAACGTGTTGCTTGAGCTTTCCCGTCAGGAAGGCAAGACGCCCGCCGAAATGGGGGCTGAATGGGTGACGCGCATGATTGAGAATCTAAACAACGATCCGCTTGAAAAATTTATCGGCGGAATGCCCAGCCCCTTCCCTGATTGGGCTGACCGCCACGACGCGCATCTCGGTGCGAAACAAATGAGAGACATGAGCGGCCCGTCCGCAACGAGCGAGCCGGATGCTTGAGTTGGTCGCCGATACTGCGAGCTGGGGACATGTCATCGATCCCACCCAAACGCATCACGCGCTGACATCTTTTCGCTTCAAGTTATAGTGAGCAAATGTTTGATCAAATTCAAACTTTCCCGTGTCTCCGTTGCAGGGAGATCATTAGCGACCAAGCAGAAGTATGCAGGTATTGCGGCATTCAGGTGGACAAAGGCAGCGCGCAAATCGCCGCGCACAATCAGAGCCGGGTGAATCAGGCTTGCAGCGACGCCAGCTATTTGAAGATCGCCGCGTTCTGCATGTGGAATTTCCTTGCTTTAACGCTCGTCCCCTTCATGCCGCTGGTGAATTGGGGCTTCCTCATCACGTTCGTTGCCGTGATCGTCATGATCGTCCGCTGGCAGTTGCGCTTCCGCGACATCAAGACCGGCGATCCCGATTACGCGAAGGCAATCCGCAACAAAAATTTGTCGTTCGTCTTGTGGCTGCTTGCCCTGCTCGTCGCCTTCTTCATCATACCCTTGCTTCCGCTCGAGGGAGCGGAACTTTACTGAATGTTAGACCACCGACCACGGACAACTGACCACGGACAATTCTATGTTCAGATTTACCACCGCCGGCGAATCACACGGACGCGCGCTGGTCGCGATTGTCGAGGGACTGCCGGCGGGGGTGCCAATTGCAGTCGAGTTGATCGACCGTGAATTGGAGCGGCGGCAGTGGGGCTACGGGCGCGGCGGGCGGATGAAGATCGAGCGGGATCGAGTGGAAATTTTGAGCGGGGTGCGACACGGCGAGACGTTGGGATCGCCGGTGGCGCTGTTGATCGAGAATAAGGACTGGACCAACTGGACGGATGTGATGGCGACGGAGGCGCGCGAAATCGCGCCGGAGAAGTCCAGACGGGTGAAGCGCCCGCGCCCCGGCCATGCCGACTTGGCGGGTGGGCAGAAGTTCGGGGCGCGCGATCTGCGAAACATTTTGGAGCGGGCATCGGCGCGCGAGACGGCGGCGCGCGTGGCGTGCGGCGCGCTGGCGAAAGGGTTGCTCGCACCGTTCGGCGTCGAGATTCGCGGCCACGTCGTTCAGTTGGGCGGCGTGCCCGCTGTGCCGCTTGAATTGTCGTGGGATGAGGTCGCCGCTATTCCAGACGACGCGCCGCTGCGGTGCGCCGACGCGACAGTTCAGGAACAAATGGTGGCGCTGATCGATGAGACGAAGCGCGCGGGCGATACGCTCGGCGGCGTCTTTGAAGTGGTGGCGCGCGGCCTTGTCCCCGGCCTCGGCTCGCATACGGCGTGGGACGCGAAGCTCGACGGGCAGTTAGCACAGGCCGTGATGTCGATCCCGGCGGTCAAGGCCGTCGCGATTGGCGCGGGTGTGGAGGCGAGCGCACTGCCCGGCTCGCAGGTTCACGACGAGATCAGTTATGACGGCGAGGCGCGAGGTTTCAAACGACGCACCAACCGCGCGGGAGGCTTGGAAGGTGGCATCACGAACGGCGAAGAGTTGCGCGTGCGCGGCCACCTCAAACCGATCTCGACGCTCCGGCGCGCGCTCCGTTCGGTGGACATCGACACGAAGGAAGAAGAGGCGGCGGCCTTCGAGCGTTCGGACATAACGGCCGTGCCGGCGGCGGGCGTCATCGGCGAAGCGATGGTTGCGCTCGTCTTGGCCGGTGCGATGCGCGACAAGTTCGGCGGCGACTCGCTTGCGGAAATGAAGCGCAACTTCGACGGCTACCGCGAACAATTACGCGGTTACTAATCGAGCCTGACGACATTGGGACAGTGAGCAAGAGACAGGATTGACACGATTAACAAGATGAATCAATGAAGCGGCGGACACCTCTTTTCTTCCATCCTATCAATCCTATCCATATCTGGTGCGAACTGATTTAGTGTGATTAGTCCTCGCTTCAACCGAACTCTCTCAAACTATGAATCACCTCGAAACTTACCTCAC
>JACCRA010000266.1 GCA_013813825.1 Pyrinomonadaceae bacterium
CGAAGCCGCCAGTTTTATCAGTGAAAGCGCGAGGCCGAATTCTTACCGGCTGACCGTAAGAAATCTTTCATCGAAAGTCATCACCGCGCTTGATGTGTATCTCCCCGATGAAGGAGGCCGTAGCAGCACCTCGGCCCAAGGGACGCCGGCCCGGCCCTTGATGACGCCGGGCGCGACGTATGAGATACCGATCAGCATCAGCAGCGGCGGGCGTAGAACGCCGCAAGGGTATGTTCCTGACCCGCCGCCGCAAAAGTTGGTCATCGCGACCGTAGTTTTTGATGATGGCACTTATGAGGGCGAAACTGAAACGGCCGCCGATATCACAGCCAGACAGAAAGGGCGGCAAATCCAACTCGCGCGGGTGCTATCGATCATGCGAAACGCCCTCGACGCGCCGGAGACGATTGCGGTGGCGCTGGAAAAACTCAAGACTCAAATTTCAACGCTCAGGATTGATGTGGATGCCTCCGTCGTTGACGAACTGCTAACCCGGTTCCCGAAATACCCTCAAGAACGAGGGAGAAAATGGCTGACGGTTGTGGTCATGAATGGCCTCAAGCAAGGTCGAGAGGAGGCACTGTTTAGAATCAAGGACATTGAGGAAATGCGCGCCCGCCGCCCAGAGAATTTTGACTTCAAGCAGGCGCTTCGCGCTGCCCAAGAACAGCTCGAACAACGGAGCGCTAATTAGGATTAACTATCGATGTCACCTCAAGGCGTGACAGGGTACGTACGACACGTCGGTGAAGGGAATTTCGATGCTGTGCTTTTAGGACGTCTTCCTGAAGGTTAAGTTTGAATCACTTCCCCTATGCCTTGATCTGATTCCGTCTGGTGGTGCTCGCCTGTACAGCCGTTGACTTGCCGATCACGTTCGGATAGAAATTTTTCCGCTCGATGAACGCCCGCTGACTGTAAACCGCTTGTGTCTGCTCAAAAACTTGCCCGCCTTCTCGAACGCCTCGAAGAGTTGAAGCGCCCCGCCGCCGCTGACGGTGAGCGCCGCGAAAGGGCGCGGCTGGAAGAGGTGCTCGCTCAACTCGCAAACAGTAAGTTCACGGACGCCGGCACGCTAATTCGCTTTCACGAAGCGTTGCTGTTCATGCGCGCCTACCCGCGGGACGCGAAGTTGCTCCGGCGGACAGAAAAGATTCTTGCTTCCTTTAAGCGATACGTGGACGGCCTGAGTAAGGCGGACGCGGACATGTCGGCATTCGTGCAGCCGGAGGCCGCTGGCGTCGCCGGCACGGAGTTCTCCGCCGTTTTCAGTTACGACATTGTGCGCTGGCTGGCGCGGGCGCACGCCTCGCAGGTCGCGCTCGATTGGGACGGCTACGAAGAATTGCCGCGCGTGGTGGCGACGCTGCCGCGTTTCCTTCCGCTCTTCGCAGAGGATGCCTACGTTGACGCGCACGTGCCTTTTTGCGAATGGCTGCGCGCCGCGTGTGGGAAAGACGAGACGGAACTTGACTGGCTGCTCCGACAGTTTGAGCGACTGCCGCGCACGGAGCAGGAGCAGGCGGAACTATTCGACGCCCTCAAGCTCTGGCTGCACTGGCAACTCGCGGACTCACAGGCCACGCGCACGCATATGAAGCGGCCGATCAGTCGCGTCTTTTATCACGACGACGGGCCGTTGCTCACCAGACGCGCCGTGAATTTGGCGCGGGAGCTTTCGTCCGCGCTGTTGCCAGTTGAAAAATTCTCGCCGGCCGGGGGCGCGCAATTGCTCGCACAGGGGCGCGACGCGATGGCCGTGCGGCTGCGCGAGTTGCACGGTTTCACTTACGGCGACGAGCGCCATGTGCTCCGGGCCGAGGCGGGACGGGGTGTGGAGTTCTTCGTGTGGGGCGTGCCGCCCGCGCGCCGTCTGCCGACGCTCGCCTATCACGCGGCCTTCATCCTGAAGAACGGCATCCCGCACGGTTACGCCGAGACGCTCACCCTCTGCGAGCGCACCGAGATCGGCCTCAATCTTTTCTACACCTTCCGCGAAGGCGAATCGGCGTGGATTTATGCGCGGCTGATGCGACTCTACCGCCAACTGCTCGGCGTCACGGTCTTTTCGGTCGAGCCGTACCAACTCGGCGGATCGGGCAACGAAGAGGGCATCGAGTCCGGCGCTTTCTGGTTCTATCGCAAACTCGGCTTCCGCCCCGTCCGTCCCGAACTGGCCGCATTGTGCGCGCGCGAGGAAAGCAAGATTGCCCGGCGGCACGGCTACCGCACGCCCGCGAACACACTGCGTCGCCTCGCTTCCGGCCACGTCCTCTACGAAGCGCCGGGCGCTCAATCAGGGCAATGGGACCAATTCCACGTCCGTCATCTCGGCCTTGCCGTCGCGCGCCGGACGGCCGCACGCTTCGGCGGCGACGCCGGACGCGCCCGCCGCCATGCCGCCTCCTTCGTCTCGCGCATACTTGGCGTCAACATCGCGAGTTGGCCCGCGGCCGCCCGCCACGCCTTCACCGATCTGGCGCTCGTCTGGTCATTGATCCCCGATCTGGCGCGCTGGACCAACGATGAGAAGAAAGCGTTAGCCCGCCTCGCCCGCGCAAAAGCCGGCGCGGATGAACTTCAGTACGTCCGGCTGCTGCATCGACACCGACGCTTGCGCGCGGCGCTCATCAAGCTCGGCTCTGAAGCCGGTTAGCTGGCGGCGGTCAGTGTTAGAATGCGCTGACTAACGCGCACACGGAATCAGACAAGCTGGATGACTGAAGAGCTTTACGCCCAAGTCATGCAAGCGGCGGGAAAGTAATCGTTAGGTGGCGGTGTGTTGGCTATCGGGGTAGTGGCCTCGTTACATTGGGGATTCATCATGGGCTGGCGCTCCGGTAGCCCAGCACCTCGGCCACCGACCAAACGTGGTCAGTGATCCCTTGCCGCATCGCGGGCGTTTCGCCCTTGATCCCGCGGTGCTTGCGGCAGAAATTATAGAAGGTCTTGTCCACCTCGCACTGGTCGTCCATGTAGGGCACTCTCTTGGCAAAGGCATAGGTCTTCCTCACGAGGTAGCGGTTGCGTGAGCGCGCCGTCCCGTTCTGCCGCTCCA
>JACCRA010000309.1 GCA_013813825.1 Pyrinomonadaceae bacterium
GCGCCAACACTTGGCTGTACTTGAAGCCGCGACCGCTGTTGGCCACGGTCACGTTCTCGGCCGCATAGATCGGCTGAGTGTAGATGAAGTTCGGTTCCGTGCCGGTGCGCGTCGCACGCCCGGTTCCCAGTCTTCCCGACAGGGTGGTGGGAAGGGCATCGAAGACTTTTCCTCTCGCCGTGCCGCCCGGATTAAAGCCTTCAACCATATCTTGGACATCGGGACGGAACGTCGAGCGCCGGCCGACACCGACACCACCGCCGGCCTGAAAAGCCGTCAGACTGAGACGGCGCAGCACTTGGCCGGTCTGGGCGTCCACGATGTTTTCCCACATCGCGCCTTCATACTGCGGAGTCGTTAAATTAAATTTGTACGCGATGCGACCCTCGTTCCCCAGCGGGAACACGGTGCGCGTCACCGTGATGTCGTCGCCAAAAACGCCGCCGCCGCTGTACTCCAAGCCTTCCTCAAACTCATGCGGCAGATCGCCGAAAGACTTCAGCACTTGGCGCGTGCCCATCGATTGTGGCGTGAAATCATCGACACCTAAAGAGGTCGCGGCGGCGATGATCGCCTGCTCAGGCGAGATCGACTCAGTGTTGCTGATCGTCATCTGCGGAAAGCTCTCGCTGCCCACACTAATAATCTGTCCGGCGCGATTGACGTTAATCAACACCTCGCCGCGATAGACGCGTAAGTTTTTGGCCGTCTGCTCATAAACTAAAATTGTGGTTCCGAGATCAGGCAGCGTCGCGCGCGTCCTGAGCCGCAGGCTCTGGAGGTCTTCCTCGCTGAACCGAAAGACGCCGGCCCACTTACTCAAGAAGCCCCGCGCGACTGTTTCCGGCGCGTCTCCGCTGGGACCAGTCAAGTAACCCGCATGACTGAAGAGATGGCGCGGAGTGGCGGTCAGCCCGTTGTACTCCACTTGGAGCGGCACGCCAGCCTGCGTTTGCAAGGCGTCCAGCGCTTTGGCTTGCGGCGCGGTCGGTTGACGTAAAAAAGTGCCTTTGGGGACGCCATGTACCCCCCGCACATCGTACTCGCTCGGACGCACGGCTTCCCCGGGCGTGAAAGCAGAAGAGCGGGGAGTACTCGTCAGCAGCGCGGCGGTGGACGCTAGCAGCGCGAGCATGAGTATTAGCTTGACGCGAGAAATCCGGTGGATTGTCACAATGGCCTCCTGATAGATCCGTAATAGATCAGTCAAAATAGGTTGTTTTATGGGCGCCTGCGCGGTGCAAGCGATATTTGTGAACTGTACTAGGCAGGAGCATATATCCCGGTGGTTGAGAAAAACTTGAGCATTCCTTGAAGCGGGAAATGCCCGATCACAACTGCTTTCAACTGTCGAAGACCGGACTTCAGCCGGCGCGTCGCTCAGAGCCGATCATCGGCCTGCGGGGCAAGAGATGGGAAAAGGGTCGGATGGTCGTCGGGTGATCCAACCTGCAAAGAAAGATGGCGTTGTACGGAATCTAAAACGACGATATAAAGACACAATCGCAGCCAGTCGGTAACACTTTTGCCGGCTGTGGATTGCAGAATTGTCGGGGAATCTGCTTGTGGTAAAAGGAACTTTACCAACCCGGCATTGAAAGCGCAAACCGTGAAAGCGCAGGCAGCACGGCGAAAAGAGAAAGGCCCGGGCCGCAAAGTATTACGGCACGGGCCTCAATAGTTGCTAGCGCAGTGACACACTTGCCGGCCGCGCCGAGGATGAAGATGGCCTCACAGACGTTTGACGGCGCTCTCAGCTAAGGTTTTTGATTTAGCGAGTTTGACGTCTCCCTCTTCCGCTCCTCCGATGCTGATCCGGAAGATGCGGTTATTCTTCAAGACGTAGAGCACTCCGATCTTGTTGTTCCCCACCCAGTAGGCTTCTTCACCGACGCCGGAAACCAATTTGGGTTTATCAGATTTCTTTTTATCCTTCGCGTCTTGAAATCTCTCTTTCCAGAATTTCTTGATGGCGTCCGGATCGGGCTGCGCGGGATTGCTCTGTGTCACCTCGAAACTCACGGAGCGATTGAAAGTGGGAAGAGTATAAAAGCACTGCGACGCCACCAACGCGCCGATGTCGGTGCGGGCGCTGCCCTTCGTCGCGGCCACTTTCTCTTTTTGCACGGTCTCGATCTCTTGCATGGTAATCAGCGCGCAGGCGTCCACCAGTCCTTTAGCCGCAGCCTCCGATGCAGCGGCGGCCGGCTGCGGCGACCCGGCGGTGACGGCAGGATTGTTCGCGTCCGGCGGTGGCGCTGGTGTCGGATTAGAGGTCGCCGTTGCAACGGCGGGCGACGAGCTAGCCGTCGGCGGCGTGGTAGCGTTTCGATTACTCTGGTTCTCCTTCTTGCAGCTATCAAAGGCGAACACTAAACAAGAGAGCAGGATCAGGCAAATCTTGGTACGCATCAGGATATTTCTCCAATCAGTTAAGGTGCTTCAATGTGATTACTCGCACCGGCGTGCGACCAGACGATGCCATTTCTTATCAGAAGAGCGCAAGGGACGGCGCATTACCACAACCATCATCCCACGCTGCCGGAGAGATGCCGCCGGGAGAAAAAGATGGCTCACAGACGGATGGCTGATCATTCATCATTGATTACTGAGGCATTCATCGTTTCGTTTCTGTCGTGGTTAAACCTCTCTCGACACTCTCAGCAAAGATGACGGGCACAGCTTTTCGACGACGCACTCCCCGCACAAAGGCAGCCGCGCTTTGCAGACCTTGCGCCCGTGCGCGATCAGCAGGTGCGGGAAGGTGATCCAGTCCCGCCGAGGGACCAACGCCATCAGATCGCGCTCGATCTTTTCGGGTTGCTCGTGCCCGGTCAATTGGAGCCTCTGCGCGAGGCGCGAGACGTGCGTATCCACCACGACGCCGGAGCTAATCTCGAAGGCGTTGCCCAGCACAACATTTGCTGTTTTGCGCGCGACACCGGGCAACAGCAGAAGTTTTTCGATGTCATTTGGCACTTCACCGCCGTACTCTTCCGCGATCATCCGGCACGCGCCCTGAATCGCCTTCGCCTTGTTGCGAAAAAAACCGGTCGAGTGAATGGCCGCTTCAAGTTCCTCTTGAGGCACGCTCAGGTAGTTCTCCGCGCGACGGTATTTCCTGAACAACTCCGCTGTCACGATGTTCACCCGCTCGTCCGTGCATTGCGCTGAGAGGATCGTCGCGATCAGAAGTTCGAGCGGGGTCGAGTAATTCAACGAGCAACGCGCGTCCGGGTACTCCTTTTTCAGCCGCGAGATGATTCGACGAGTTCGCTGTTGGTCATCGATTGTCGGCATTACTCTTGTTTGTTGATTCATAAAGTGAGGCCAATGCTCGTCAGTGTTTGAGCGCCTCCGGCGCTACGGCCTCGAAAATGATCGACGCCGCTTATTGTCCTTATCTCCGTGCCAACAATGCAGCGATTCCGGCGGCAACGCGCGCGTTGTTTTCCAGTAGCGCGACATTGGCCCGGAGCGTCGCGCCGCCACTCTGCTCGGACATGTGTGAGAGCAGAAACGGCGTCAGTTCCCGCCCTCCGATCCGTTGTTTTTCGGCTTCCGCCAGCGCCTCGGCTAACACTTCCCGCAAAAGCTCGAACGAAATTTCCTGCGCCGCAGGTACGGGGACGGCCACCATCAGCGCGCCCTCAATTTCAAGTGCTTGACGTGCCCTCTCCAAATCGACGACCTCATCCGGCGCATCGACGCGCACATCGACCAGCAGACCGCTTTGGCGCGAATAGAAGGCCGGCATTTCGTCGCAACCGTAGCCGACGACGGTGATGCCGTGTGTCTCTAACCACTCGCGCGTCGCGGGTAGGTCCAGCACGCTCTTCGCACCGGAGCAGACGACGATCATTTTCGTGCGCGCCAGTTCCGGCAAATCAGCGGACACGTCAGGCAGTACGCCCCGATGAACACCGCCGATGCCGCCCGTCGCAAAGACTTTGATACCCGCGCGCTCCGCGATCCAGACGGTTGAGGCCACCGTCGTTGCGCCGTCCCATCCGCGCGCAACGGCGACGGGCAGATCGCGGCGGCTGATCTTATGGACGTGTCCACCGCCCATGGCAATTTTTTCAAGTTGCTCGCCGCCCAACCCGACGCAAATTTTGCCTTCGATGATCGCAATCGTGGCGGGCGTCGCGCCCTCCGCGCGGACAAACTGTTCGAGACGCCGCGCCGTCTCAAGATTAAGTGGTCGCGGCAGCCCATGCG
>JACCRA010000311.1 GCA_013813825.1 Pyrinomonadaceae bacterium
TCTAATGTCTTGCACGATTAACTGCACGCGCGTTTCGTCGCGCCAAGTGTTGGTTTCGACGGCATGAGCCAGTTCGATGCGGTCGCCGGCCCGAGGCGTTGCTGTCGCGCGTTCGGCTCCGCCCCACCAGAGCGCGTCGAAAGGCTTGTTGTCGGCACCCGCCACGAAGAGCTTAAGATGTCGTTCTTTAAGTACGCGCGGTTCGCGGACGACGCGCAAATCGCGCGTTAAAAAGATTGGGCACGGCCACTGCGCGCCGAACGGTTCGAGCCGTTGCAGGTCTTCGCAGAGGGCGAGCGAGAGCGATTCAACTGGCAACTCAGCATCGATGTAGAGTGTGGGCTGACTGTCTTCGTCCAAAATTAAGTAGCTGGCGTGTTCGTTGAGCCGGCGGCGCAGTTCGTCGATGTGCTGGCGGCGGATGACGAGGCCGGCGGCTTGGGCGTGGCCGCCGAAACTATCAAAGAGTTCGGCGCAAGTCGTTAGGCCGTCGAGTAGATGATAGTTCTCAACGCTGCGCGCCGAGCCGTGGCCGATCTCGCCATCGAGCGAGATAACGATGGCCGGCCGGCCAAGTTGCTCGGCAATCTTCGAGGCGGCGAGGCCGATCACGCCCCGGTGCCAATTGTCGCCGGCAATAATCGCAACTGCGCTATTGTCGCCGCTCGCTTCGTATTCGGCGACGGCGCGCTCGGTGATGCGCCGCTGCACTTCCTGCCGTTCGCGATTGCGCGCGTCGAGTTGCGCGGCCAATCGTTGCGCTTCCTCCTCGTCGGTCGCCTCGAACAATTCGACGACGGCACGGGCGGCGTCCATCCGGCCGGCGGCGTTGATGCGCGGGCCGAGACGAAAGCCGAGATCGCTGGCGCGCATATCCCGCCCGTCGCCGCAACCCGCCACGGCCATCAGGGCGCGCAAACCGGGGTTTGAGGCGTTCACCAGATCGCCCAACCCGTAAGCAACGATGGCGCGATTTTCGCCGACGAGCGGAGCCACGTCCGCGACCGTGCCGATGGCGACGAGTTTGAGAAAACTTTTAACGAGGTGCTCGCGCCCGCGCTCGCGCAACAGGGCGTGCGCCAGTTTGAACGCGACGCCGACGCCCGCCAAATGCTTGTCAGGATAACGGCAGCCGCGTTGGTTCGCATTCAACACCGCGAATGCGGGCGGCGCCCCTTCGCCTTCGTCCGGCAGATGGTGATCGGTCACGATCACGTCGAGTCCGTGTTCGCGCGCCCAACGCAGCGGCGCGTGCGCGCGGATGCCGCAATCGACGCTGATCACTAATTGGTAGCCATCAGCCTGCGCGCGTTCCAGCACGTCCTGTCGGATGCCGTAACCTTCAGTGAAACGGTGCGGAACGTGAAAGCCGGTCTGAGCGCCGAGCAGTTGGAGGGCGCGGCGCAAAACGACAGTGCCGGTCGTGCCGTCCACGTCGTAGTCGCCGTAGATGAGAATTTTTTCGCCTGCGTCAATGGCGCGCAACACGCGACCAATCGCGTCGTTCATGCCGAGCATCAACGAGGGATCGTGCAGGTGTTCGAGCGACGGCGCGAGCAGGCGGCCGGCCTCTTCTCCGACACCGATCCCGCGCGCCAGCAGCACGCCCGCGACGATTGGCGAGACGCCAAGCGACGCGGCTGACTCCCGCGCCCGCCTCTCGTCGTAGCCCCGCACCAGCCATCTTTTGTTGTTGCCCGTTCGCATCTATTTTATTCAGCAAACCAACCATTAGGATCGATCAGTTTCACGCCGATCCGCTGTTGCCCGTCTGCTTCGTCTGTCCACAGGCCATTAACTTCGGCGTCGAGGGCGCGCCCGAATGGGGGCGTAATTCTCACCACCGCACCCAACGCGACCACGGCTTCGGTGATTAAAGTCGCCCCCCCGCGACTAACGCGCACGGCTTCGGCGCGCATCTGAAACGGCTCGCCGCCGGGCGTCTGACCTTCGAGTTCGACGGGGAAATTGACGGGGACGCGCGGGCTTCTAGGGCGTTGCGTGGGAGCGCCGGCAGCAGCGCCCTTCTTGCTCATCTCGTCATTCATGTGGGAAGAGTCTCTCCAAAGTTCAATTAAAGTTTATCCATTCCGGCAACCGAGGGGCCAGCAGCGAGTTTACCCGAATCAACGCGCATCCGGCGAGCATTAAACCGGCGGAGATTACTGAAAGTAGCGACGCTTCCAGCGGGTAAAACCTCACACCGCCAGCGGCGAGATTTTGCCGAGTATCAGCAACGCCAGAATCGCGAGGCCGACCACGAGGCGGTAGCCAATGAAAACTCCGGTCGAGTGTGTGCGGAGGAAGCGCAGCAAAAACCAGATCGAGGCGTAGCCGACGACTCCCGAAACCACGGTCGCGACTATGAGCGGTCCCGCGCTGCCGTCGGGCAATTTCTCGATGGCTTCGTTCAATTCGAGCAGGCCGCTGGCGGCAATGGCCGGAATCGAAAGGAGGAAAGAGAAGCGCGCGGCCGTCTCTCGCGTCTGGCCGGCGAAGAGGCCGCCCATCATCGTGGTCCCGCTGCGGCTCGCGCCCGGAATCAAAGCCAGCACTTGAGCGCCGCCGACCGCCAGCGCATCGCGCCACGTCAAATCCTTTAACGCCCGCTCCCGCTTGCCCACCTTCTCGGCCAGCCCCAGCAGCAACGCAACCGCGATCATCATCATCGCGATGACCCATAAATTTTTCGTGAACGTGCCTTCAATCTGCTCCTTGAAGAGCAACCCGACGATGGCGATAGGCAACGAGCCGATCACGATCAACCATCCGAGCCGCGCGTCGTCAGATAGACTGAGCCGTCGCTTGACGGTAGTGCCATCAGCGGCGCGCGACTCGATTGGTGATTGGCGGCGACGCACCAGCCCAAAGTGATCGATGACGAACGCGCGCGTGATCGCCCAGATGTCCGGCGCGAAATAGACGAGGACGGCGAACAGCGTCCCCAACTGGATGACGGCAATCGTCGCCGTCGTCTGTTCCGCGCGCAGAGCCGGCGTCGCCGCGTCGCCGTAGAGGCCGAGTAGGCGGCTCGCGAAAATAAGATGAGCGGTCGAACTGATCGGGATAAATTCCGTCAGCCCCTGCACGATGCCGATCATAATCGCTTGCAGAATGTTCATCAGTCTTTATTGCCGGTACAGCGCCTTCCGCATCAGCCGGTCGTAGAGCGCATCGGGCATCAACTTGATCAGGCGGGACAACGCCGCCAGTTGCCACGGGAAAGCGTAAGTACGGCGGCGCTGCTCGATGGCGCGGAGAATCATTCGCGCCCCATTGTCAACGGTCATCAAATACGGCATCGGTTGATTTCTGCCGCGTGTCATCGGCGTGTCGATGAAGCCGGGGTGAATGGTCGTCACCGCGACGCCGCTGCCCTGCAATTCAGTGCGGAGACTCTCGAAGAAAGTCGAGAGTGCCGCCTTGCTCGCGCAATAAGCGCCGGAGCCGGGGAAGCCGCGATAAGCGGCGAGGCTCGAAATCGCGACGAGGTGACCGCCGCCGCGCTCAAGCATTTGCGGCAACACCGCCGCGACGCTGTTGATGGCTCCGAGCACGTTAACGCCGAAAACGTCCGCCACGATCTTTTCATCCAATCCGCGCGCCGGCGACAATTCGCCCATCCCCGCGTTCGCGATCAGCACATCGATCTTACCGAAGAAGTTTTCGGCCTCAGCCACCGCCGCGCGTAACCTCTCGGCGTCGCGCACATCAACCGGCAACGCCAGAGCGCGACCGCCCACCGCTTCAACCTCTCGCGACAATTCATGCAAAGCCTCCGCCCGCCGCGCCAACAACGCGACCGCCGCCCCACGGCGACCCAACTCGACGGCCAGCGCCCACCCGATCCCGCTTGATGCACCGGTGATGAAAACAGTTTTACGGGACCAGTCGAACATAAAAGTAATCAGTAGTTAGTAATCAGTAATCAGTAATAGCAAGTTTCGTTTTGCTGATTACTGATTGCTAACTACTGACTACTCTTTCAGCACAGTTCAGCGACGTGCTCGCCGAGGGCGCGTAGGGCCTGCGGGAGATCGTCTTGTTTAATAAGCAGATGATCGCGGGAGAAGGCCGAGAGAGCGCCGACTGAGATGCCGGCCCGCGCGAGAATGTCGGAGACGCGGGCGAGATAGCCCACAACATTCCATTCCAACACGATGTCGAGCGTCAGCAGGCGAAAGCCGCCCTCGACGCGAGCGTCGCGGACGGCGTGCCGCATCGTCCGCCAATCTGTTTCTTCCAGCAACAGCGTCACTTCATGTTCGTCGCGCAGCAACATGAACGGCGCGTCGGGGCGCGGGCTGAGTTCGGGATTTTCCAGCAATCGCCGCCAGTCTTCGTGCCGCATTCCGACGAGAAAAAAGGTTGCCGGCGCAACCTCTACTTTCGTTTGACGCAGCAATTCGGCGGCGTCCGATACTGGCAAATCCTGATCAGTCAACTCCGACTCCAAAGTATTTGTCCGTGGTTCAGTGA
>JACCRA010000183.1 GCA_013813825.1 Pyrinomonadaceae bacterium
AAGTGACCAAGAGGGCGCAGCCGGGCGGTGGGAGCAAGGGGCGCACCTGCGCGCTGTCGGCAGCATTGTCGAGCAGGATCAGTGCGCGCTTGCCGTCTAAACTGTTGCGGTAAATTTTGACCAGTTCATTCACGTCTTCGGGCAGTTTCGCATCCGCCCCGACGAAGGCGCGAATGCACTCGGCGAGCGCATCGGCAGCCGAGAGCGGCCTGTCTCCAGTGCCGCGCATGTCTATGAACAGTTGCGCGTCTGTGTAATCGGGGCGCATCCGATTGGCGACGAGCAAGGCAAGTTCGGTTTTGCCGATGCCGCCCATGCCGCTGATGCCGCTGATGCCCGCGCTGTGACCCGTGCGAAGCGCGTTGATGAGATCGTCTATCTCCTTTGCGCGCCCGACGAAATCGTTGACCGGCGCGCGGAGTTGATGCGGCGTTGCGACTAAAGGGTTGGCGGCTTCCAAGCCTGTGGCTCGCAGCGTGTACTCGTCAAAAATCCGGCGGTGCAAATCACCGATCACTTTTGTTGCGAGGTCGTCGGGGTTAATAAACTCGGCGACGGTGTGTGCCTGCCGCAACTCCGCTTTCAGCTTGTCGAGCTTCGCCGTCTGCTCGGAATCCCTTTCGACTTTGTCGAGGGTGATGGTTGATTCGGCTTTGAAGTAGATGAAGCACGGCAAGTTGTGTTCGCGGGCGCGGCGGTATTCGTCTTCGGTGATGCCTGAGCCGTAGCGCGCGGCGAAGATGCCGACGTAGACTTGGCTGCGGTCTACTTCGTCGAGGGAGGCGCGGCGTGTGTCCTCGTCGCGGCTGCCGAAGTATTCCATTCCGGCGAAGCCGGTATCCGCGCGCAGGCGTTGCAAGGCCGCCTCCACGGCTTTGCGCTCCGGCTGCAAGTCGAGCCAAGTTGAACTGACGAAGACTCTGAGTGGAGGTAGTTGCACGCCGGTTTTCCGCTCCAGTGGAGGTCTGAACATGCCGTGAGGCGGCGTTACTTATAGCACCGTTAGGCACTCGAAGTAAGAGCGGGTTCAAGCGTGGGAGTTAGTTTTATTCGTTCTTGGCCTTCTTCGCCTGTTGCTGTTTGACGACGCGCTCCACGCCCGGCTCGCCTTTCTTAACGTTGGTTGGGAGCGCGGCAGCGACTGAAGGCGAGGTGGCACTGGGGGCGGCGGGACTGCCGCCCACCTGTTGCGCGGACTCGTCGGCGAAATATTTGTTGGCCTCTTCGCGTCGCCCGCTCAGCGCGGGAGTGTCGGCCTTCGCCTCCTCTTGCTTCCCGCTGTTGTTGCTGCGCTCGTCGCCCATCTGTTGCCCGCGACGTTCGGCGGCGATGCCCGCCTTGCTCTGTGCCTTTTTGTCCGTCATCGTTGTTCACTCCTGAAGATCAATCTCAGATTTCAAATCTTGTTTTCCGTCGCCCTCGTGTCTTCGGCGGCGGATCGCCCCGCCGCTACTGTCGTAGGCCAAAGATTTCAAGATCGTTTCACCGAGATGTGCGCTCGATATTCTCGTCCGCGATTTTTTGAGCGGCCACACTGTCGGGCGCTTGGTCGGGCGAGCGCGGGCGGTTGGCGAACGACCATTTGAGGAGCGGCGGTGTCACCAGAGTGGTCAGCACGACCATTAGCACAACGGCGCTGAAAGTGTTCGAGTTGATGACCGGCACGGGCGCGCCGGCGGCGTTCGGGAGCATCAAGGCCGCGCCGATGCCGGCAAAGATCAGTCCGACTTCGCCGCGCGGGATCATGCCGAAGCCGACGGCGAGCCGGTTGATTTTCCGCTCCGCGACGGCCAGCGAGCAGATTTGTTTACCGATGATCGCCGCGACCGTGAGCGCCAGCGCGAAGCCCAGCACGCCGGGGCCGGCGGCAAACGCCCGCAAATCCACTTTCAAACCCATCAAGACGAAGAAGAGCGGAACCAGCAAGAGACTCACCGGCTGCAATAGTTCCTGTAAATCGTGCTGCGTGTGTTCCGGCAGGTGCTCGAAATGCACTTCGTCGAGCACGATGCCGGCGGCGAACGCGCCGATGATGGGCGCCAGCCCGACCAGTGCCGCCGCCCACGCCAGCGCGAAACAGAGCGAGATCGCCAGCGCCAGCAGCACCCCGCGCCCCTCCAAACGCCCCACGCCGCGAAACAGACGCGGCATCACTAACTGCCCGACGACGACCGCGCCGACGAGAAACGCCAGCGCCTTCGCGATGATGTGCGCAATGGTCGCGACCGATAGCGTCGCGCCCGCACCCGTCGCCTCGATTGCGCCCCGCACGACGGCCAGCACCAGCAGGCCGAGCACGTCGTCGATGATCGCCGCTCCCAGAATAATGCGCGCCTCGCGCGTCCCCAGCTTGCCCAAATCTTTCAACACGCGCGCCGTAATGCCGACGCTCGTGGCGCACAAAACCGCGCCGATGAAGATGTGACTGAGTTGCGCCTCGCCGGGCGTAAAGTAAGCGGCCACAGCCCAACCGAGGAGGAAAGGCACGATGACGCCCGCGACGCCCACCAGCAGCGCCGACCATCCGACCTCCAGCATCTCACGCAGATTCGTTTCCAGCCCGACTTCAAAGAGCAGAATCAGAAGACCGATTTCGGCCAACGCGGCGATGATCTGATCAGTCTTCAGCGGCTCGATGATGCCTAACCCCACAAGCGCGAGATTGCCGAGCAGGATGCCGCCGACGAGTTCGCCTAAGACCGCCGGCTGATTTAATTTTTCAAAGACCTCGCCGCACAGCTTCGCCACGACGAGCATGACCGCGATGCCGATCAGCACAGATGGAGAGAATCCGTGCGGCGCGGCGGCTCCGCAAAGCACGACAGCGGCCGTGCCAAGCATGACCAAGCGAAGTCTCATCGTTCTCTGAATACCAGACTGCATCACAAAAGATGAAAGAATCTTGCACGGCGACACACGAAGCGACACCGCACGCCGCAACGCCGCCGGCGAGCAAGGTGCGACTCATCATGCTTACACGCCTTGTTCAGTCGTGGCGCTTGTGTACCCGGAAAACATTACCGCCCATTCTAATACCAAGTTGCACAACGGAGTGAGGTTGGTTGGTTCGTGTCCGTCGTTCATGTAACGCGAAACGGGCAGGGACCAGCTCAGCCCCCACATCTCTCCTCACTTTGATTCGCCACCCGGTATAACAAAATGCTGGTGGCGCGAAGCCGACAAAAGCAGAAGGCCACTTGAGGTTGCGAGACTCTCAAGTGGCCTTCTGTCCGGCGCACTCCGTTGATGAATAGGTCGGCGTCAGTCTCTGACAGTTTGTCCAACCGGCAAGCAGTTGTCAGGTGATGGGCAAGCCATTCTCCGCGCTACTTGCACTGCCGGCGGGCAGGTCTGATGCGGCGGGCACCGCACGCCGCGGCGCAGTCATTTCTACGTCGCCTGCGCGAGCACCGCACTGGCGGCCTGCCCGACAAGGTTCGAGATCAGATCGTCGCCGTCCGTCTTAGCCTTCGCTGTGAGTGTCTGCGCGGCGGTGGGCGCGTTGCCTTGCGCCGGCTGCAATTGGTACTCAAGTGTCAACTCGTCTTTCGCCTTCGTCGCGGCGGAGACGTCCGCCGCCGTGCGGATCGCGGTTGTCGCAACTGAGGAGGCAACCGCGCCAGCCCGGCTGCCGTAGCCTCTGAGCGGGATGGCGTCAGTGATGGGGGCTGCCGCTTGCAGTAAACTGCCGAAGCCTCCTCTCTTACCTTTCTTATGCGTAGCCGTGGTGTAGAGCACATAGTCGCACTCCTTCCGCCGCGCCTCGGCGTCGAGTTGCTGTGGCAGTCGAGCTTCGAGCATCACCACTTCGACGGCCGGCCCGCGCCGCAGGCGATTGATCATCGTGTTGCGGACGGCCTCGGAGAGCGTTGCCGCGTCCATACCTTCGCCGATGGAGTCAGCTCTCGTCATGGCGACGCCGATCCGAACGACGCCTTCCTTCTTCGCGTCCAGCGTCGCTTGTGCTTGCGTTGTCCCGCCCGTCGCAATCGTGCCGTCTTCCGGGTCGTCAGTCACCGTCCCGCCCTCATCGCCGGTGGATGATGACACGCCGTACAATTCCTGCACGCTCCGCACTTCGCGGTAGTCCGCCGGCACGTCGAACAGCGCGGCATCGAGCGTCGTCCGCGAGAGTTCGACGACTTCGTAGGTAAAGGCGTTCTGCGGCTGGTTATTCTCGTCGTAGAGGGTCGTCGTCACTTTTAACGGGTAGCCGAGCTTAGCCGTGCCGATCTGCTTCGTGCGATATTCGTCGCGGCAGCCTCCGCCGTTCGCTAAGGCGATGGCCGCCGCGTTTCCCTCAGTCTCACAATTAAACTCGACGGGCAGGTCGATGTACCAACCGTCAGAGTCGATGCGGCTCTTGCTCCGCGAGCAAGCGTCAGGCGATGATTCGGTGATCATTGATGTCTTAATGCGGCGCGCGGTGAAGCCGAACATCTGTTGCCGCTCGCCGGTGTCTTTCGCCGTGACGGTGGAAGTGATGACGCCGCCGCGTTTGACCGGAGCCGGCGGCGCGCCGTTGGCATTGGTCGGCGGCGTGGCAACTCCGTTACGGTCAAACGGCGTGGCAATGTATGTCTTGGCCGCCGCGTTTAACTGCACGGTGCGCCTCGCGTCGCATTGCGTGATGGTTGCCGTCCCGCTGCCGAGTTCCATGCGCTGGCGCTTGCCTTTAATGTACGTGGTCGATTCGGAACCGCCGTCCATTTTCATTTTAATTTTGATGTCGGCGCGGACGCCGCTTGAAAGACCTGCCACGCACAACAACAGTAGGGTGGCGAAACTGAATGCATACAAAAACCTTTTCATTATCTTACTCCTTGATTAGCTAATGTCTCGGATCGTCGGCGGGCACGGAAGTCTGAAAACGTGCGGCTTTCGTCCCTCATCAGCTAACGCGTAAGAACGCAACTAAAAGGATCACGCGCCCGCCGCCTTAGATCACTGGCGGCCGAAAATTTTCCTGGCTGATTTTCCGTTGGTTCCGTCGCGGCACGTTCGCGCAAAAAAAAGCGGCGGAAGCAAATGATGAGCTTCCGCCGCCGCTACTTATTCGTTTCCTTGCATCAGGCTTCGCGGACGCGCATCGCCTCGGGTTCGGCTTGTCGCGAACCCTGCTCGCGTGTTGCCGCAACGCCGTCCATCCCCGGCGGCACAGGCGGCGGCGGGTTGGCGACGAACTTTTCGAGCGCGGCGTCGAGCACCTCGCTGATTCGCGAAACAAGAACGATCTCCAACTCCTGGCGGACTTCCGCGGGGAGGTCTTCGAGGTCGGCCTCATTGCGCGAAGGCAGGATCACGCGGCGAATGCCGGCGCGGTGCGCGGCCAACACTTTTTCCTTGATGCCGCCGACGGGGAAAACCAGACCTGACAGCGTGATCTCACCGGTCATCGATGTGTTGTTGTTGACGCGCCGCCCGGTCATCAAGGACGCCAGCGCCGAGGTCATCGCGACGCCCGCCGACGGGCCGTCTTTCGGGATCGCGCCGGCGGGGACGTGCAAATGGACGCCGTAGTTTTTGAACATCTCGGCCGGAATGTCGAACTCGGCCGCGTGGGACCAGAGATAAGAACGCGCGGCGCGGGCCGACTCCTGCATCACTTCGCCGAGCTGCCCGGTGAGCGTCAGTCCCGATCCGCCGGGTAACAGCGTCGCTTCGATGAAGAGGATTTGCCCTCCCATCTCCGTCCACGCCATGCCGGTCGCGACGCCCGCCGGCAACTCCTTGCGCGCCTCTTCCGGGTAAAAGCGCGGCGCGCCCAACAACTCTTTAATGTCGCCAACTTCGACTGTCACCCGCTCGGCCTGACCCTGCGCGATTCTGAGCGCGATTTTGCGCGCGACGCCGCCGATGGCGCGCTCGTACTGCCTGACGCCCGCCTCGCGCGTGTAGCGTTCGGCAATCAGCATCAACGCTTCGTCCGTGATCGCAAACTGTTCAGGCTGGAGTCCGTTCTCCGTGGTCTGACGTGGCACAAGGTATTGTTGCGCGATGCGAAGTTTCTCCTGATCGCTATAGCCCGCCAGTTGGATGATCTCCATGCGGTCGCGCAAGGGCGCGGGAATGGGACCAAGCTGGTTGGCCGTCGCGATGAAGAAAACCTTCGACAGATCAAACGGGATGTCGAGGTAGTGATCGCGGAAAGTGTTGTTCTGCTGCGGGTCGAGAATTTCCAACAGCGCCGCCGCCGGATCGCCGCGATAGTCCGCGCCGAGCTTGTCGATCTCGTCGAGCATCATCACGGGATTGTTGACGCCCGCGCGCCGCAAACTCTGGATGATCCTTCCGGGCATCGCGCCGATGTAGGTGCGACGATGGCCGCGCAACTCCGCCTCGTCGCGCACGCCGCCTAAAGAGAGACGCTCGAACTCGCGGCCCAGCGCGCGGGCGATGGAGCGCCCCAGTGAAGTCTTGCCAACGCCCGGCGGGCCGGCGAAGCAGAGGATCGGGCTTTTCGCGTCGGGGCGCAGTTTGATGACGGCCAAGAATTCAAGGATGCGCTCCTTGATGTCTTCGAGGCCATAATGATCTTCGTCGAGGATACGGCGCGCTTCGGCTAAATCGAGCTTGTCTTCAGTCGATTTTTTCCATGGCAGTTCCAGCACGTATTCGAGGTAGGTGCGAATGACGTGGAAATCGGGCGCGGCGGCGGGCAGCTTTTCCATGCGCCGCAACTCACGTTCGGCCTCTTTGCGAACTTCTTCCGGCAAATCAGCCTCGTTCAGACGCTCGCGCACCATCTCGGCTTCGGCGCGCTCGCCGCCCTCATCGTCGCCTAACTCCTTCTGAATCGCTTTCAGTTGTTGGCGCAGGATGTAATCGCGTTGCGCCTTGTCCATCTCGCCTTGCGCCTCGGTCGCGATCTTCGAGCGCAATTGCAAAATTTCGATCTCGCGCGCGAGCCGCCCGTGCGCAAGCCTGAGTAGTTCGTCAGTCGTGTCGGCTTCGAGCATCAGTTGTTCCTGGTCGACGCCGAGATCGAGGACGGAGGCGAGGAAGTAAGCGACCATCACCGGATCGTTCGCGCCGAGAACGGCGGCGCGAACTTCGGGCGGCACCTGCGGGAGCATCGCCAGCGCCCGTTCGATCAGCGAGCGGACGTTGCGTTGCAAGGCTTCCGCCTCCTGCGCGTCCACTGTGACGAGCGGCGGCAGAATCTGGACGCGCGCCTTAAGAAACGGATCGGTCTGCGTCCATTCGAGCACGCGGACGCGCTCGCTGCCCTGCACAATGATCTGAAGCGCGTCTGGGCCGCGGAACATCCGCTTGATCGCCACGAGCGTCCCGACTTCATAGAGATCGGTCGGGATCGCTTCCCCTTCGGTCGCCTGATTGGGGCGGACGCTGATGCAGGCCAGCAACTTCTCCTCCGTTCCCAGCGACGATTCAACCGCCGCCACCGAACGCGGGCGACCGGCCGCCAGCGGCACTACCGTGCCGGGGAAGAGCGTCGAGTTCTGCAAAGGCAGCACCGCTATCTCAAACGGCGGCGCGGCCGTCCCGGAGACGGTTTCCTGATTGACGTTGTGCTCGTTGGTTGGATTCTCAGCCATGATGAAAATTCTTCGCTCTAACTTTTCGCGATCTGTAACTGCGGCCTGACATTAACCATCGCGGGAGAAATGATGAATGATGAATACGGAATGATGAATGAAAGACAAACCGCCTTTATTCATCATTCATCATTTCGCATTCATCATTTCCTCGTTATTTGCTGCTCCGCAAACGCACGATCAACAGCCCGTCACGGTAGTCACTTTCAATCGTCGCGCCCTCGATGACCTGCGGAAAGCGCAACGTCTTCTCGAAGCGGCTATAAGTGATCTCGATCTGATGATACGCGACTGTCTCGCTGCAAAAAGCGTCGCGGCGCGTGCCCTCGATGAAGAGCACGGGGCCGGCCACCGTGATCTCGATCTCTTCGGGACTGACGCCCGCGAGATCGACTTTCACCAGCCACCCGTCGGCAGTCTGGTACACGTCGGCCGCCGGCGCCCAGCGCCTTTCAGCCGGACGTTGTCGCCGCCCCGCCGGCATCAAACGAAAATAGCGGTCGATTGAGTGAGCCATAAGACAGCCATCAGCCATCAGCGGTCAGCCGTCAGGAAAAGCATTGTCTTTGCTGACGGCTGACCGCTTTATCCAAAAATTCTGTTCCAGAACGACGAGCCGCTGGAAATCTCTTCGAGGGCTTCGGCCAGTTCGCGGTCGTCGTTGGTTTCGAGCGCCACGTCGGCCATCGAGATGATGCCGCGCAAGATTTGGTCGCGATCCACGACGGGGATGCGACGCACTTGCTTGTCGCCCATCTTGCGGATCGCTTCGATGACGCGGTCGTTGGGCTGCGCGGTATGGACGTCCGTGGTCATGATCTCTTCGGCGCGCGTCGTGCGTGGATCTTTGCCTTCGGCGATGGCGCGGACGACGACGTCGCGGTCGGTGATCAGCCCGACGAGACGGCCGTTGCCGGGGCTGGCGGCATAAGCCTTGCGCTCCCCTTGGCTGGTTCCGGCCACCGACACGTCCACGTTCGCGGCGGGCGCCGCGACGATGGCGGTCGTCGTCGCGGTGCCGCCCGTCGGCGCTGCGGCATCCGCCGGGGCAGCCTGCGCTGGAGTTGCGCCGGGGTGCTCAACGACGGGGATCACGCCGGTGTCCTCGTCGCGCATCATGCGTGCGACTTCTTCGAGCGTCGTTTCGCGCATCGCGACGGTCACATCGCGCGTCATGATGTCGCGGCAGCGGACGTGCGAGCGCGAGGCTCCGCGCTGCTCTCGCCCCGGCGGCGGTTGTCGTCCGGAAATCAAGTCGCGCCCCTGCTCCCAGAGCGAACGATGATCGCGGTCTTCCGCGGCCCCTCTTTCGGCCGGGCGCTCATAATCGTCGCGCGTCGCGCGCTCGTAATCGCGTCGCTCGTAATCGTCGCGCCCTCCGCCGGCGGGGTAGTCCGGGCGGGAATAGTCTTCGCGCCGGTAGTCACGCGCGCGCCCGTAGTCGTCGTAATCGCGGCCACCGCCACCACCACCGCCGAGGTAGCGTTCGCGGTCGGGCGCATAACTCATTTCATCGGGGCGGTATTCGTCGCGGTAGCTGCGGCCACCGCCGCCGCCACCAATGCCGCCGCGCGCCCGGCCGTAATCGTCGCGCCCGGCACGGCGTTCGTCTTCCTCGTAGTCGCCGCGCCCGCGCGGCGAGCGTCCGCCACCATAATCATCTCTGTCGTCGCGGTATCTGGACATTGCATCCTCCTGAATCGACGCTCTGGAAAAAAGGTCCGCCTCGCTCATGCCTACGAGCAGGACAAGCGGCGACCACTGGAGCGATGCGCCGAATCCTGACGGCGCGTCCTCCGGCTTTCACGTTAAATTTGCTTCAAAGGAAACGAGAAAGAGTATAGGAAGGCAAAAGGCAAAAGGCAAAAGGCAGTAAGCAAAAATAAGAATGCTCCGCCTGCTTACTGCCTTCCGCCTTCCGCCCTACTGCCCGGTCATCACTTCGGCGACAAGTTGGACTTGGGCGCGGATGTCGAGCGTGCCCGGCTCGATGGGTGTGGGCGGCGCGTCGGCCTGTGCGAGCATCCCGCGGCTGGCTTCGCGGTAGAGGGGGACGGGCGGGCGCACCATCGTGTCGGATTCGACAACTTCGGCGATCCGCACAACGCGACCACCGAGCGCGGCGGCGATCACCTGCGCCTTGCCAAGCGCCTCGCGCGTGGCATCGCCCAGCGCCTGATCACGCGCCGGGCGATCACGGCGGAGCGTGAACGAGAGGCTGTCAACATTGGTCGCGCCGGCCGCCGAGGCTGCGTCAATCGTCTGGCCGACTTTGGTGAGATCGGCGAGCGTCACCGTGATCGTATTGCGCGCCTCGTAGCCGCGAATGAGCGGCGGTTGTCCTTCGCGGTAAGCGTACTGCGGCTGCAAACTGTAGCCGCTCGTCTTCACTTCGGCCCCTGCCCCGGCGGCTTGCTTGACGACGCGCACAACCGCGTCGGACTTGCGCGCGTTCTCCTGCTGCGCTTCAAGCGCGGTCTTGGCCTGCGTCACGGCCGCGATCTGCGCCACGGCCGTATCGGGCTGCGCCTGCACCAGCGCGTCGCCGGAGACAACGACGCGCATCATGCCGGAAACAGCGGGGCCGCCGCTGCCGGTCACGCCCGCGCCGTCGCCACTACCACCACTATTGCCGCGCGGGCGCAATGAGTTGGCTTGAAACGGAGTGCCTTCCTGATAAGTGGTGATCACATCGCTCTTCACTTCGCCCGTCGCTTCGACCTCCGCCGCCTCGCGGAACCAAGACTCGCCGCGCCAGCGATCTGAATTCAAAATCAGATACTTCTGTTTCTCCGCCAGAATCAGCCATCCGCCCGCTTCGACGGTCTTACCTAACCGCCCGCGCACCGTGATCTCTTCCGCCGCTGTTAAAGCTCGCGCCGGGGCAGCAAACAAAAAAAGGCTCGCGCCAACAAACGCGAGCATCATGATGTGTCTTCTCATTTTTAATCTCTCCGCTTTATCTTTGTGCTTTGTCAGATTCGCACGCGCGCCTCTGCGGCGACCGTGCCGGGAGAGTGCTTGGGGAGCGGCGCACAAGCCTTCGCGCGCTCGTGTCTAAGAACGCGCGAAGCGTTCGAGGCTTGCGTGCGTTGCTGAACTTCGAGACAGTTTGTTACGATTTCGCCCGCCATGCAATCGCTCGATAAAAACTTTACCAATCACAAGCGCCCGCCGCGTACCGGCGAACAGGTCACGGTCGGGCGCGTCGAAGAGTTGCCGCCCGGACGCGGCGCGACCGTCGAACTCGCAGGCGGCCGGGAACTTGCGCTCTACAACGTCGGCGGCGAATTTTTTGCCGTCGAAAACTTCTGCCCCTACCGCGGCGCGCCACTCGCCGGCGGCCTCTTGCGCGGCCACGTCGTCGAATGCAACTGGCATGGCTGGCGCTTCGACCTTCGCACCGGCCAGTGCCTCACTAGAGCCAACAGCCACATCGAATCTTACGATGTCGTGATCGAAGAAGGCTGGATCAAGATAGTCGTCTAAGGTTCATGCGGCTTTCCCGAGACTTCATTCGAGCTTGGTACGCATGGCTCCGCACGCCGCTTCCAACGTCCAACTTCCGCCTTGGTAAATCTGAAGCGCCGTCTTACGGTATCGAGCTACGGTTAGATCATCTACAGTCCGACGTTTATAGCTTGGGCGAGTCTGCGATTGCCGGAAGGGATCACAACTACGCATCATTATGCGCTGAGTATCTATCAGAGATTGAAGCAATTCGTTTGGAATTGAGAGATTGTGAACTGCCCGATGGACGTAAAGAAGAGTTAGCTGGCTTTGCCCACGCCACCCATGAGTTGCTTGCCCACCTCAGTAAAGTGAAGTCGATGTAGCTCTCACTACTTGGCTTGTCTCATTTCCGCAATCGGCATCTTTTCGCCCAAGATTGGCGTCGGATGACATAAATGAAGATCGCCCCATGCGCTCAAGGTGGCGGGGATTTCGCGCGCTTGCCACCAGAAGCGCGAGCGGCGCGGGTAAGCGCGGCGGTCGGCGGCCAAGCCGTGGCTGTCGATGCCGAGCGCGGTGCATAGGTAGAGAGCGCGGTCGAGGTGGAACGCTTGCGTGACGAGGACGGCTTGGCGGACGCCGAAAATTTCGCGGGCGCGGTAGCAACTGTCGTAAGTACGGCGACCGGCATAGTCGAGCACAATGTCCGGGGCGGGCACGCCAAGGCGCAACGCGGTGTCGCGCATCACGGCCGGCTCGTTGTAGTTGTGGAAGCGGTTATCGCCGGTCAGCAAGAGCTTGCCGACTTTGCCGCTGCGATAAAGTTCGGCGGCGGCGGCGATGCGGTCGTAGAGGACGGGCGACGGGCCGCCACCACGCCACAGTCCCGCGCCAAAGACGATGGCGACGCGCGACTGTGATTCAACCGGCACGCCCGCCACATTCCGATGCGCGCGACCGGCAAAAGCGCGGTGCGTCCGCCAGCGTAGAGCCAGCGCGAACAGCCCGACCAACACGCCGAGCAACACCAACAGCTTGAACGCCCGTTTTAGCTTGTCCATCTCACGCCGCCTCCGCCAGTGGCTTCAGAGTCCGCAAAAGAGAAACCGCCTGCTTATTCTACTGTCGAATAACGCAGGCGGCGGTTAAAAGTTTGGCTCGAATAATAACGTCTCAGCCGTCGTTGCCGATGGCCTCGACAGGGCAGGCGGTGAGCGCCTCTTCGCTCAGGGCGCGCTCTTCGGCCGTCTCCGGTTGCTTGTAAACGAATGAGTAGCCGCCCTTATTCGAGCGCGTGAAATTGTCGGGAGCCGTGTCACGGCACACATCACAGTCGATGCACTGCGAGTCCACGTAAAACTCACCCGTCACCGTCTCCGCGACCTTATCATCAGGATCAGCCAACGCTTTTCCTCCCTCTCAAATTGATGAGTTAAGCTGAGTGCTGAGTAAAAGCAAGCTCTGATCACTCAGCACTAAGCCGTTGCTTTATTGAACCGCCAACATTCGATCCAAAGCGACGCGCGCCCAAAGAGCCGTTTCTTCAGGGACGGTGATCTGGTTGACGACGTGGCCGGCCACCAGCGACTCCAACACCCACGCCAGATTCTGCGGCGCGATGCGGTACATCGTGGCGCACATGCAGAGATCGGGCGCGAGCAAACGGATGTGCTTATCGGGGAACCGCTTAATCAGACGATCAACGAGATTGACTTCAGTGCCGACCGCCCAACTCGATCCGGCGGGCGCGTTCTCTAAGGTTTTAATGATGTACTCGGTCGAGCCGTTGTAATCGGCCATCTCGACTACCTCGCGGGTGCATTCGGGATGAACCAAAACCTGAATGCCCGGCACTTCTTTCCGTACCTGCTCGACGTGCCACGTGCGGAAACGGCCGTGGACCGAACAATGTCCCTTCCACAAAATCAGGCGCGCGTTATGTAACTGCTCCGCAGTGTTGCCGCCCAACTCTTTCGCCGGGTCCCAGAGCACCATCTGTTCGAGCGGGATGCCAAACTTGAAGCCGGTGTTGCGGCCCAAGTGCTGGTCGGGGAAGAAGAACAACTTGTCCGCTTCCTTCAGGTGCTTATCGAAAAGCGGCACCGCATTTGAAGAGGTACAGACCGCGCCGCCGTGCTCGCCGCAGAACGC
>JACCRA010000345.1 GCA_013813825.1 Pyrinomonadaceae bacterium
GCCCAGACCAATCGCCCCGCCGCCGTCGCCCTCTCCCGCGCCCGCAGGCATGGGATCATCGTCGCCGCCGGGCGTACCAGTAAATGGCGGAGCGACGAAGCCCGCCGACAGCATGTCGCGCCCGTCGCCCGCGACAAACTGACTCGGGATGGCGAACACGAGAGGTTGGTAGCAAATGGAAGCCCCGGCAAGGGCGAAAGATAATCTGCCTCGCAGGTCTTTCGCCCCGGATGGGGCTTTCAATTTTTGTCGCGGTTCCGCCCACGTCGTAACCGTGAGCGACTCTCTTCCAGCACTCCGGCGTTGTCTCACGTTAAGCGCCTTATTTACGTCTCACCGGTGAAGCGAAAGCGTGGCCGCGCGATGCCTGCTGCGACCTCCACTTCTTCCGTAAACATTCCTAGCGGGCGTACCCACAGCGCCGGGCCGGTGTGCTCGTAGAGTGGCACATAGACGACGAAATTCTCTGCCGTCTCGCTGTGGCGCGCGACGCCGAGCACGAGGTAGCGCTGGCCTTTGTAATGCTCATAGATGCCGCCGGACAGAGTGCTATCCATAATCTTTCTTCTGTGAATGAACCGCCCGCGTCGCCCGTGATAGATGCGATGCTAGCGGTAGCAGGCTGATTATTGTTTCTTCGCGACGCCCTTGCCGAGCTTCCGCCATTCGCCCGACTGGATGAAGCTGGCCCAGTAAAACGGGTGGCTGTAATCGCCCGCCATAGCGGCTGGCGCGCGCATGATGTCGCCGACCCCACGCTGCTCGCCGGCGTTTCTCTTCTGACTGTTACGATTGCCAGCAGTGTTCTTCAGCATCCCCAGTTGCACTTGGCGAAGCGCCTCGCTACGCCCCTCGCCCGCTTGCAAACGCTTGTAATAAGCGACCATCAGATCGCGTGTCGCCGCGTCCGACACCTGCCACAAACTCATTAACTGGCTCTCGCTGCCCGCCAGTACTAGCGCGCGCCGGAGGCCGTACACGCCGTCGCCGTTTTTGACTTCGCCGACGCCGGTTTCGCACGCCGACAGCACTACCAGTTTGGTCCCCCAGAGGTCGAGGCTCGTGGCTTCGAGCGCGGTCAATAATCCGTCGTCATTCGCGCCGCTGCCGCGGTTATTCACGCCCGCCAGCGCGAGACCGGAGCGCAACAAAGGATTCTCGCCGCCCGCTTTCTCATTACCGCCGCCGAGCTTCAAACCGCGCGCCTCTTGCGCCCCGGCCGCGGCACTCTGGTCCGGCAGGAAAAAGCCGTGCGTGGCGACGTGCAAAATGCTCGGCCCCGCCACCCGCTTGAGCGCGGTTTCGGTGGCTTGCGCGCCGGTGAAGACGCTTGGCTCGGTGAGGATCAAGTTGATCGCCGCAGCCTCGGCGGCGGTGCCGGGCAGTGGGGAAAACTTCGCTTCGGCCAGTGCGGCCGAACGGCGATTGTTGAGGCCGCCCTCGTTGTCCGCCTCCGTCAACTGCTCTACGTCGCCGCCACCGCTGCGGGCGCTGATGCCGCCCGCGTCGAACGACGGGTTGGCGAAGAGTGTCGGGCTTTCCCGGCTGTTCACTTCCGTTTGCAAGCGCAGCAGATCGCGCCCGCTGGAGAGATACGTGATCGTGTAGCTTTCGATCAGGTATCGCCCGCGCTCATCGACGAGCGCGCTGAATGGAATCAAATTGAGCGCGCCGTCGGGCGAGATGAATAGCGCCCGCGCCCGTTCGCCGAGCAGACGCCGCACCGGCAACATCACGCGCGCATCCAGTTCCCGCGCCAACTGCCGCGCGTCCGCCCGGCGCGGATTGCTCAAAGCGCCGCGCCAGCGCGCCACAGCTTCGTCAATCGGCGCAGCCTCGCCCAGATCGACCCACTGCGCCGACGATGCGCCTCCTTCGCGCCGCAGAACGTAGGCGGCATAGCGCGCCGGCTTGAATTTGATAGCCTTCGCGTCCACCGGGCGGAAAAGCACCAACTCGACGAGCGCCGCCTCCGCCGGAATCGACGCCTGCACGCGCTCAATCGTCACGGGTTGCGACTGTGCGCGAAATTCCTTGCTCCGCGCGCTGATCAATTCTTCGAGCCGCCCGACCTCAACCTCACGCCGCCGGATCAGTTCTTGACCTTGCGCCGCCCCGGCAGCGTCATCAACAGCCGACGGGGCGGAGCTGAGTTTCAACGTCGCCAGTTCCGAGCGCGCCGCCGCGAGTTGGTCCAGCAAAGCCCGGTCTTCCGCATTCAGCCGCCGCCGCAAAGCGCCGATCTGATCCGACATCGCGTCGAGCGCTCGCCCCTTGCGGCGCAAAATCGTTGTCAGTGCGAGTCGCGCGGCAGTCCCGTCCGCCGGTGCGGACGCGAGGTGGAATGAAACCGAAACGTGAGTTTCGTTGGTGAGCGTTTCGAGGTAAAGCAGTTTCTGCTGTTCCGAGCCAATCGTGAGAATCAGCGAGAGAGTCTCTTCGCGAATGTCGTTGGCGCGCGTGAGATGCCGGATGGCCTGCGTGGGGTCGCCGGCCGCTTCCGCCAGCATGGCGAGGTTGGCGTACAAGGCCGCCACATCCGGATGTTGTTCGCCCCGCGCCCGCTGCGTGATGCTCAACGCGCGCTCATAGAGCGGGCGGGCGCGCTCGTAAGCGCCCTGCCCGTGATAGACGCCGCCGAGATTGTTGACAGCGGTGGCGAAGCGCGGGTGGCGCGGGCCGAGCTTCTTCTCGAAAATTTGGAGCGCCCGCTCGAACATCCGCGCGGCGCGCTCTTTGTCGCCTTGTTCGTCGTAAATGAGTCCGAGTGTGTTGAGCGACGAGGCCACGTCCGGGTGTTCCGGGCCGAGAGCTTTTTCGCGGATGGCAAGCGCGCGGCGGGCCAGCGGTTCGGCTTTCGCTTGCTCGTCCCGGTAGTGGTAGAACGTGGCTAAGTTATTGAGAGTGGTCGCCAATTCCGGGTGCTCCGCCCCGTAGGCTTTCTCGTCGATCTCGACCACACGCAGTAACGACGCCTCGGCGCGCGGATAGTCGCCTAAGTCACGATATAACTCGGAGAGGTCGCTCAAGATGACGCCGTAAGTGGGGTGTTCCGCCCCGTATGATTTTTCGACGATGGGTAGTGCCCGTTCCATCAACTCCTTGGCGCGCACGATGTCGCCCTGCTGGGAGACGATCTGGCCGAGATTGAAAGAGTAGAGCGCCGTTAGGATGTGTTCCGCGCCGTTCGCCTGCGTGCTGATCTGCAAAGTGCGCTGGCGGTACTTCTCGGCGCGCGCGTAATCGCCCTTTTCGTTATTGAGTAGCGCGAGGTTGTGCAGCGGGGCGATCAGTTCTCGATGATCGCGCCCGGACGCTTTCTCGCGAATCGCCAACGAGCGCAACAGCAACTCTTCGGCGCGCTTGTAGTCGGCCTTTTTCATGTAGAGAAGTGCGAGCGAATCCATTCGGATGACAATCTTTGCGCTGTCGGGGCCGTGCTCCTTTTCGGTCACGTTGAAGGCGCGGCGCAGCATCTGCTCCGCGCGATCATAATCACCTTGATCTTTATACATCGAGCCGAGCGCACCGAGCGGCAAGTCGAGAAAAAGATGCTCCGGCCCGCGCTTCTTTTCGTAGATCGCCAACGCCCGCAAGTACGCTGGCTCGGCGCGGGCGAAGTCGCGCCGGCGCGTGTAAATGCCTCCGAGTTGGATCAGCGCGGTGGCGACCGCTTCATCATCCGGCCCTATTTCCCCCTCGGCAATCGCCAGCATCTGCTCGGCGAGCGGCAACGCTTCGTCATATTTGTCTTCGCTCTCAAGTTTGATGGCCTGTTCGAGTAAACTGGTGATCCGTTCCCGCGCCTTTCCCTGCGCTTGCAAGACTTTCAGCCGGGCTTCCATTTCGTCCGCGCTCGGCGGCGTCGGCTGTTGAGCGCGCGCGCCAGCCGCCGCGCCACCTAAAAGACAAGCGAACAATAAAAGTGACAGTGATAATCTCGTCATCAGATTTCTTGCTTTCACGCCCCACACCTCTCAGTCGCAAGGTACAAATTTACGACTCACCCGCGCCGGCGTTTAATGAAAATTTGTGAGCCAGTTGGGGGACAACTGACAGCGCATCTTAACACTTTGAAATTTAATCGGGGGTTCTCGGATTCAATACGGCGGTTGTGCCGGCAACGGTTTTGAGTCGTCGCTTGGATCGCGCGCGCGCGCCTGTGTACAATGAACTGAAACTAACAGCTGAAGGCCACTCGCCCGAAGCCACAGCTTCGAGACACCAATCGACAGGAATCATTACAACACTTATGAGCGCCATCATCGACACTCCGCCAGTTGAACACGCCGAGAAAAACTTTGAAGAGTTGGAGACTGTCACCATCCGCTTCGCTGGCGACTCCGGCGACGGAATGCAGTTGACCGGCACGCAGTTCACCAATACTTCGGCCGTCCTCGGCAACGACATCTCGACTTTGCCCGACTTCCCGGCCGAGATTCGCGCGCCCGCCGGAAGTCTGCCCGGCGTCTCCGGCTTCCAGCTAAACTTTTCGAGTCAGGATATTCGCACGCCCGGCGATGAGCCGAACGTGCTAGTGGCGATGAACCCGGCGGCCTTGAAAGTCAACCTCTCCGACTTGGAAGAGGGCGGCACGATTATCATCAACACCGACGAGTTCAACAAAGAGAACTTGAAGAAGGCGGCTTACGCCGCGAACCCGCTCGAAGACGACACACTGAAAGGCTACCGCGTCCACCGCTTGCCGATCACCAGCGTCAATTTGCGCGCGCTGCAAGAGGCGGGCGTCAAGCTGACGCGCAAGGAGATGGATCGCTGCAAAAACTTCTTCGCGCTCGGCATTCTCTACTGGCTTTATGATCGCCCGATGGAGCCGACCCTGAACTGGATCAACGCCAAGTTCGGCAAACTTCCCGAAGTCGCCCGCGCCAACGAGATCGCCTTAAAGACCGGCTACAATCTGGCCGACACGACCGAAGTCTTTACCACTCACTACACGGTCAAGAAGGCGGCGATTGCGCCGGGCAAGTATCGCAAGATCACCGGCAACGAAGCGACCGCGCTCGGCTTCGTCGCCGCGTCGCAACTCTCCGGTCGCCCGCTCTTCTACGGTTCGTACCCGATCACGCCCGCCTCGGACATTCTGCACGAGCTGGCGCGTCATAAAAATTTCGGCGTTAAAACCTTTCAAGCCGAAGACGAGATCGCCGCCGTCTGCGCGGCCATCGGCGCGTCGTTCACCGGCCACCTCGGCTTGACGGGAACCAGTGGCCCCGGCGTCGCTTTGAAACAGGAAGCCATCGGCCTCGCCGTGATGACGGAACTGCCGCTCGTGATCATCAACGTCCAGCGCGGCGGTCCTTCGACCGGCTTGCCGACGAAGACTGAGCAGGCTGATCTCTTTCAAGCCGTGTGGGGACGCAACGGAGAGTGTCCGGCCATCGTCGTCGCGCCCTCGACGCCCGGCGACTGCTTCCACATGGCGATTGAAGCCACGCGCCTCGCTTTCAAATACATGACGCCGGTCTTCTATCTCTCCGATGGCTACTTGGCGAACGGCGCGGAGCCGTGGGCCGTACCGCAGATCGACGAGTTGCCGAAGATCGAAGTGAAGTTCGCCGACGATCCGCAAAACTTCCTGCCCTATGCCCGCGACGAAGAGACGCTCTCGCGCCCCTATGCCGTGCCCGGCACGCCCGGCTTGGAACACCGCGTCGGCGGCATCGAGAAAGAACACCAGACCGGGAACGTCAACTACGATCCCGAAAATCATCACTTCATGGTGCAACTGCGCCAAGCCAAAGTTGACCGCGCCGCGCTCGACATTCCCGATCTCGGAATCTTCGGCGAGCGAACCGGCAAGGTGCTCGTGTTCGGCTGGGGATCGACTTACGGTTCGATCACCACGGCTGTCGAACGCTTGCAGCGCGAAGGCCATTCGGTGTCGAGCGCGCACCTGCGCTACCTGAACCCGTTCCCGAAAAACTTGGGCGACGTGCTCTCCGGCTTTGAGCGAGTGATCATCCCCGAAATGAACCTCGGCCAACTCTGCACGATGATCCGCGCGAAGTATCTCGTGGACGCCGTCGCCTTCTCCAAAGTCAAAGGCCGCCCCTTCCAGATTCGCGAGATCGTGCGGAAGGTCGAAGAGTATTTGTGAGAGGTCGCTATCATGGCAATCACAACACAACTGATGACGGCGGAAGAATTGCTGGCGATGCCGGATGACGGCTTCCGTTATGAACTGGTGGAAGGAGAGTTGAGACGGATGGCGCCTGCGGGTCAGTATCATGGGTGGGTTGGCATGGAATTGTCCGGCCCACTTCACCAGCACGTCAAAAGTCACAAGCTCGGTAAAGTCTTTATGGCGGAGACGGGGTTTCAACTCCGTCGTGATCCCGACACGGTCCGCGCTCCTGACAGCGCGTTCGTGAGGCGCGAGCGAGTCGAGCAAGTCGGGCGGACGAAAGGCTACTGGCCGGGCGCGCCCGATCTGGCGGTGGAAGTTGTTAGTCCGGGTGACACCGTGAGCGAGGTCGAAGAGAAGGTGCGAGAGTGGTTACATTTCGGCACGCGCTTGGTCTGGATCGTCAGTCCGAAACTGCGGACGATCACGGTCTATCGCTCGCTCACGGACATCGTGACGTTGACGGAGAAGGACGTGCTTGACGGCGGCGATGTCGTGCCGGGCTTTCAAATTCCCGTCGCTGAAATCTTTGGCTTATGATCACTTCCACTTTCAAAGGTAATTCACGCTCAGTGCAAGACGTGTACGCGGAGGGCTTGCGCTACTTCATGGGGCAAGGAAGTCTCAACCACGCGCTGGCGCAACTCGCCACCGATTTGCAGCGGCGGGAGATTGATTACATGGTCATCGGCGCGGTCGCTTTGTTAGCCCACGGCTACCCACGCTTCACCGAAGACATCGACTTGGTGATGACAAAGGAAGGCTTAGACGTTTTTCATCGGGAGTTGATCGGACTCGGCTACGCGCCCGCGTTCCAAGGGGCGCGAAAGCGTCTGCGGGCGACGCGCGACGGCGTCAGCATCGAAATTATCACTTCCGGCGAGTATCCGGGCGATGGCAAACCTAAGCCGGTTAGTTTTCCCGTCCCCGCCGCCGCTTCAGTTGAAATTGACGGCGTGCGGATCGTTACGCTGGAGAAACTGATCGAGTTGAAGCTGGCCTCCGGCATGACCGCGCCTGATCGTTTGAAAGACTTGGCCGATGTGCAAGAGTTGATTAAAGTCCGCAAGCTCACTTCCGACTTCGCGGAACGATTGGACCCTTATGTCCGAGATCAGTATTTGAAATTATGCCGGGCTGTCGAGCAGTCCGGGCGAAAAGAGGTTGAGGAATAAATGGATACGAACGGAAAAAATGGAGATGGGTTGGGCAGCATCGGCGGCAATGTTTCGGGGAGCGGCCCTTCGCCGGAAAGCGAGCCGGGATCGGTGGTGGCTGGTGCGGTCGCGCCGCCGCCGGCGAAGTTGACGAAAGCGGATTTCGTGTCGGGGCAGGAAGTCCGCTGGTGTCCCGGCTGCGGCGATTATTCGATTCTGAATAACGTGCAGAAGGTAATGCCGGAGCTTGGCATCCCGCGCGAGAAGATCGTGTTTGTCTCCGGGATCGGCTGCTCGTCGCGCTTTCCGTATTACATGAACACTTACGGTTTCCACTCGATTCACGGGCGCGCGCCGGCGGTAGCGACCGGCATCAAAGCGGCGAACCCGGAATTGAGCGTCTGGGTCATCACCGGCGACGGCGACGCTTTGAGCATCGGCGGCAACCACTTTATGCACGCCATCCGCCGCAACCTCGACATGAATTACGTTCTCTTCAACAATCGCATCTACGGTTTGACGAAGGGGCAGTACAGCCCGACCTCGGAGTTGGGGAAGAAGACGAAATCGACGCCGATGGGTGTTATCGATTACCCGCTCAACCCGCTCTCGGTCGCCATCGCGAGCGAGGCCACGTTCGTCGCTCGCTCATTGGATATTGATGTCAAACATTTGGGCGCGACGGTGCAGGCGGCGGCCCGACACAAGGGCGTCTCGTTCATCGAGGTCTATCAGAACTGCAACATCTTCAACGACGCCGCGTTCGAGTATTTCACCGACCGCTCGGTGCGCTCCGACAACATGATCTATTTAGAGCACGGCCAGCCGATGGTCTTCGGCAAAGAGCGCGACAAAGGTATTCGCATGAACGGCGCGCAGCCCGAAGTGGTTCAGTTTGGGGGCGAGACCGGCCTCAATGAAAACGATCTCCTTGTCCATGACATCCACTTGAAAGACCCGTCCGTCGCCTTCATGCTCGCGCGTATGGAGCAGCCAGACTTCCCGCAGCCAGTCGGCATCTTCCGCGCCGTCGAGCGCGCGACCTACGAAGACATGCTCGTCGATCAGATCAACTCCGCCATCAGTAAATCCGGCCCCGGCAGTCTGGAAAAACTGCTCAACAGCGGCGACACATGGGTTGTCGAGTAAAGCACCGGCGCGCGGCTTTCATTCTCTGACGAAGGCCGCGCCGCGACTGCCGTCGCCAATTCAATCCTGAAGCAACTCCTCGCGCACGCTATCCCGCGGTTCTCTTCGGTGCGCCCGAATGCCTGAGCCATGAAAAGAATTATTCCCACCAAAACGATTATTCTTTTGCTTTTCATCTTTTATCCGGCCCCGACAATTTTCGCGCGGAAGCCCGAACTGATCGTGCAAGCCGGGCATTTCGGCTCGGCCCGATCGGTGATCTTCAGCCCGGATGGCAGACTGCTGGCGAGTGTGGACGAGCGCACCGTCAAACTGTGGGACGCGACGACGGGCGAGGAACTTCGCACCATCGGGGACAATTCCGATTCGGTGACGGCCATTGCGTTCAGCCCTGACGGCAAAGCCTTGGCGAGCGTCGCCGGCAACGACAAGACGATCAAACTGTGGGACGTGATTTCTGGGCGGGAGTTGCGCGCGCTTAAAGGGCATTCTTCAATCGTCTATTCGATTGCCTTTAGTCCAGACGGGAGATCGCTGGCGAGCCTCAGCGTGGAGGCGCTCAATCTCTGGGACCTGACAGACGGCGGAAACCTGACGCCGAAGCGAGCAGCGACCGGCGGTCCTGCCGGCCGGGTCGCGTTCAGCCCAGATAGTAAAGTGCTGGCGAGTTTCGCTTATCACACTGTCACGTTGCAGGATGCGGTTTCGGGCGAACGGATTCGGACCTTTCCCGGTGGGCGTTTCGTCGTGTTCAGCCCCGATGGAAAGATTTTGGCAAGCCAAGACAGAGAGGACGATAGAAAAGTCAATTTGTGGGACGCACAGCAGGACGGCAAACTGCTCGGCACGCTGGCGTGGCCGGGCGCTCCGCCCCGCTCAGGCATCCTCAGCACGGAAATTGAGGTCGTCGCATTTAGCCCTGACGGCAAGCTGTTGGCAATGGCCGGCGTGGACAAAACCGTTAAGCTCTGGAACGTAGAGACGCGACAGGTGGTTGGGACTCTGGCGGGCCATTCCGGTTTAGCCAACTCAATCGCCTTCAGCCCCGAAGGTCGCACGTTAGCCAGTGGAGGCTGGGATAAGGCCATCAGAATGTGGGATGCGGCGACGCACAGGGAGATTCGCCAAATGGCGAGCCACTCCGCTCTGCTCGGCTCGCTGGCGTTCAGCCCCGACGGCAAGACGCTAGCCGCCGTGAGCCACGGCCTCAAGCTGTGGGACTTGACGACGGGCTACCTGCTCCGCACCTTGGAAGGCGCGGCCTCTCCCATCGCCTTCAGCCCCGACGGCAAATTGTTGGCGAGCGGCGGATCGGACGGGCTGATGTTGTGGGACACGGCCTCCGGCAAAAAACTCGGAACCTTCAAGAAAGGGCTGCCCGACATCTTCCGTCTGACGTTTAGCCCGACGGGAAAACTGTTAGCTCTCGACGGCGGCGAAGATCAGGTCATTCTGTGGGACGTGACCGCGCGCCGTGTGTCCCGGACGTTCACCAATGCGACCTCCGTTAGTTCGTCGGCTTTTAGCGCCGACGGGAAGGTGATCGCCTGCAAGGGCAACGACGGCCGGACGAACATCTGGAACGTGGCGACGGGCGTGAAGGTTGCAACGATTAACAACCAAGAGGTTTCCGCCGCCGCTGTCGCGCTCAACTCGAACGGCAAGCTCCTCGCATTTGCGGTTGATGGCATTGCCCTCTACGACATAACGACCGGCAGGAAAATCCGCACGCTGAAGGAGGACAACACCTCTTACTACACCGCCATCGCCTTCAGTCCGGACGACAAGACGTTAGCGATAGGGAGCGAAGACGGCACGGTCAAGCTGTGGAGTCTGACGACAGGCGAGGCCATCCCCGCCTCGGGAGAGTTGCCCGAATGGATTAACTTCGACGGCAAATTTGCGATCAAAAACGTCAACGGCAAATCCGTCGCCGCCCTCAATGAAACCGGCAAGATCAATCTGATTGATGCTCTCACCAAAACAGAACTAATCTCGCTCATCGCGCTCGACGAGCGGGAATGGGTCGTCGTCGCACCCGACGGCCTGTTCGACGGCACGCCGCGCGCATGGAAGCGCCTCGCTTGGCGTTTCAACCAAAACACTTTTGAGACCGCGCCAATCGAAGCCTTCTTCGACGAGTTTTATTATCCGGGACTGCTGCAAGAAGTGATTGCCGCCATCGGCGGCCAGCGCCCGCGCGCCTCGGCCAGCATCGCCGATAAAGATCGTCGCCAGCCGCGCCTCCGCCTCGCCCTCGCCGACGCGCCAAAAAATAATGAGCCGAGCGCTGCCCGGACAGTCAAACTCGCCGTCGGGATTGAAGCCGGGCCGGGCGTTGAGGCGCGTGACCTCCGCCTGTTCCGTAACGGCGCGCTCATTCGCGTGTGGCGCGGCGACGTGCTGCGCGGTAATCAGAGCGTCACGGTTGAAGCGAACGTGACGCTCGTGGCGGGAGAGAACCAGTTGACAGCCTATGCCTTTAATCGTGACAACGTGAAAAGCGCGGACGCGACGCTCGCCGTCACCGGCGCGGCTACGCTCAAGCGTCCCGGCACAGTTCGTGTGCTTTCAATCGGCGTCAACTCCTACGCCAATGCGCGCTACGATCTGAAGTTCGCCGTCGCCGACGCGCGCGATTTCGCCGACACACTCAAAGAGCAGCAGCAACGCCTCGGCCTCTATGAAAGCATCGAAGTCACTCAACTCCACGACGGTCAAGCGACGAAGGCCAACATTCTTAAAGCACTCACGGAGTTGGCCGCCAAGTCGCAGCCGGAAGACGCCGTCGTCATCTTTTTCGCCGGTCACGGCACGGCGAGCGGGCAGCGTTTCTATCTCATCCCGCACGATCTCGGCCACATGGGCGAACGGACGCTGACCGATGAATTTCAAATGCGCGCCATTCTCGATCACAGCGTCTCGGATTTGGAGTTGGAAAAAGTGCTGGAACCGCTTGACGCTGGGCAGGTCGTTCTCGTCATCGACGCCTGCAATTCCGGGCAGGCATTGGAGTCGGAAGAGCGCCGCCGGGGACCAATGAACTCAAAGGGGCTGGCCCAGCTTGCTTATGAAAAAGGGATGTACGTGTTGACCGCCGCGCAGAGTTTTCAGGCCGCGCAGGAAGTCTCACAACTCGGCCACGGCTTGTTGACTTACGCGCTGATTGAAGAAGGCTTGCGGCAACGCGCGGCGGACACCGAACCGCGCGACGGCAGCGTCTTTCTGCGTGAGTGGCTTGACTACGCGACGGCGCGCGTCCCCGAAATGCAACTCGACCAGATGGAGAAGGCGCGCGGTCTCGGCCTCAATCTCTCTTTCAAAGACGAAGAGCGCGGCCTGCCCCTCGCCCGCCGTTCAGGTCAGCGCCCGCGCGTTTTCTACCGCCGCGAAAGGGAAACGTCATCGCTCCTCATCGCCCGCCCCGCCGGGTCGTGAAACATGACTGGTCAAGAGCGAAGCGGAAAAGGTGGGAGACCATTGGTCCCCTCCCGGCCTGCGAGTTGATCCCGAAGCGCGCCGCTCTCTAACTCTTACCTTTCGCCTTCTTTCCGCAGCCCGTCGGCATCTTCCGTGCCGTCGAGCGCGCCGCTTACGAAGACATGCTCGTCGATCAGATCAACGCCGCCATCAGTAAATCCGGCCCCGGCAATCTGGAGAAACTGCTCAACAACGGTGACACGTGGGTTGTGCAGTAAGGAAAGGGATGAGTGCGGAGGGATGAGGGATGAATCAGAAAAGCACTCAAACGAGTTAATGCTTTCATTCATCTCTTATCCCTCCGCCATCATCCTTTGATCAGCCTGCGGATGGTCTCCACCAACAGGAAGAGATCGTGCGGCTTGCGGAGGAACTCGTTCGCGCCCGCCTCTTTCGCCTCCCTCTCACAATCTTCTATCGAGAACAACATAATCGGCAACGACTCCCGGTGCGGCAAACTTCGCGCGAATTTGACCACCTCCAACCCCGTCGTGTCCCGCAATTCATTATCCACCAGTAACAGGGCATAGCGTTGTTCGCCGCGTAGGAAGGTCTGGGCGGTCGTGCCGTCAGGTGCGCGCCAGACGTGCCAGCCGCCCAAGTCGAGCAGGTCGCCGACGAGTTGGGCGAGCATGAGATTGTTCTCGACGTAGAGGATGGCCGGTTGCACCACGATGGTTCTCCACGCGGGGCGCGGGCATGAGAGTTCATTTATGAGCATGAGGTGAGTTCTGCTAAGATGCGCGCGTTCGGTGAATGAAAATCCGCGACGGTCGTATGCGTAGCTCACCCTCAACCTCAACCGAGTGATGAGCATCGCCGTTGAGTCTGGAAGGCCAACACTCTCGGCGAACAAGTTACGCAAACACATTCTACCTACTGTTGTAGGCGGAGGCAAGCGGCATCGCGCGAAGTCCAATTTATCGGGAGGCGACTCCTGATGGGCTACGCGCGTCCGCGACCTAAGCGTTTGGCCGAAAAGCTGCTACAAATTCGGAACGCTCTCGGTCTGTCTCAAACAGATTTGTGGAGGCGGTTGGGAGTTGAGGATGAGATTTCACACAAGCTAATCTCAAAGTATGAACTAGACCAGAACGAGCCGCCGCTAAAGGTTCTCCTACAATATGCGCGGGTAGCGGGCGTCCACACCGAAGCCCTCATTGACGACAATCTAGACCTCCCCTACAAACTCCCCGGCGACGTGCGCCACGAAGAGATCAAGCGCAAATACATACCGCGCGGCAAGAAGCGTTGAGCGGCGAATAGAAGAATAACTGCCCCCTTCCGCCCGTTGGCCTCAATATCACTTTGAGCTAGACTAAACCGGATGATAACTATTCACCTTCGGAGCGTTCATTGTTATGACTGACGAAGAAAGAAGATTATTACGACTCGAAAACGCTGA
>JACCRA010000347.1 GCA_013813825.1 Pyrinomonadaceae bacterium
CAATGGCGGCACCTCAAGTTGATAGTTTTATGTAACTGATGTTACGCAGAAGAAATTGGCGATTTTCGCTTGACAGCCAAACATGCGGCTTTGAAGCACTTTCCAACGCTCACCTGCCGCCCTTAAAGCCTACGCTGGTTGCAGTTAAGGACGCTGCAAATAAGCAAAAGGCGCGTTTTTGCTGGCAATTGAGCATGTCAAGTCAAAAGTCAAAATTCCCGGTGCGTAACATCAGTAATAAGTAATGAGTGATGAATACTGAGTAAAAACATCTGCCGTACTCATCACACAGCGCTTTTTTTTAGAAGCATGTTGATCATACCTGCGATTGATTTAAAGGGTGGGCGCTGCGTGCGGCTGACGCAGGGGCGGAAAGCGGACGTGACGGTGTATGACGGCGAGCCGGTCGAGATCGCGCGCGAATTTGCAGCGGCCGGGGCGCGGATGCTGCACCTCGTCGATCTGGACGGGGCGTTCGCCGAGGCCAACGCGGTGAACCGGAAAGTAGCACAACAAATTATCCGCTCGGTGAAGATTCCGGTGCAGTTTGGTGGGGGCTTGCGAAGCGTGGGCGACGTGCGGCAGGTGCTCGAGTTCGGCGCGGCGCAAGTCGTCATTGGGACGCTGGCCGTCGAATCGCCGGACACGCTCAACACGCTCGTCCAACTGTTCGGCTTTCGCATCTGCGTCGGGATCGACGCGCGCGACGGCTATGTGATGACGCGCGGGTGGGAGAAACAAGAGCCGCTGGCGGCCGTCGAACTGGCGCGGCGCGTGGCCGACGCGGGCGTGGATCGGATCGTCTATACGGACGTTGCGCGCGATGGCACGCTCGGCGGCGTCAATGTCGAGCAGACGTGCGCGATTGCGCGAGAGTCCGGCCTGCGCGTGACGGCCTCTGGTGGCGTCTCCGAACTGCAAGACATCACACGCCTCTCCGACGCCGCGCGCTCGTGCGGCGTCGATAGCGTGATCGTCGGGAAAGCACTCTATGAGGGACGGTTCACGCTGCCGGAAGCGTTGCGCGTCGCTTGAATGTTGGTGTGATGGATAACTCGAAACGGACAAAAGCAGGACACAGAGCAATGGACAAGGTTGACAAAATGAAGTCAGCAGTCAGCGCGTCGCAGTGTTTCCCTCATCCCGTCAATCTTGTCAATCTTGTCTATTCTTCCGTGGTTTGAATTAGCGGTTGAAGAAAGCGAGGTCTTTTCTCGCATTCGACCTTTCGCTTATATGCTCGATCTACAGCCGGCCACATTTGAAGACTTTGAACGTGAGGCCGGGCGCGGCAATGTCGTGCCGGTGGTGCGGACTGTGCTGGCGGATTTGCAGACGCCGGTGGGCGCTTTCCTGCGGGCGGCTGAAGGAGCGCGTTACGCTTTCTTGCTCGAATCAATTGAAGGCGGCGAGCGGGTGGCGCGCTATTCGTTCCTCGGCGCGAACCCTGACATGGTGGCGCGCGGGCGCGGCAACGACACCATCATTGAGCGCGGCGACGAGAGGGAAATCTTAAAGAACACGCGCGTCACGGATTTTCTACGGCAGCATTTTAGCGAAAGACGATTGGCGGCGCGCGAGCGTTTGGCTCCGTTCGCCGGCGGCGCGGTCGGCTATCTGGCTTACGACGCGGCGCGCTGGTTCGAGCCGGTGCTTGGCGGACATGAGCCGCCCGAACGTGACGACGCGGTGTTGATGTTCTACCGCACTGTGATCGCCTTCGACCGCGTGCGGCAGCAGATGGAGATCATCTCAATCGTTTTGACCGGCGAGGCCGGCGACAGCCGCCCGCGCTTGCGAGAACTTTACGAAGCGGCGGTGGCGGAGACGGCGCGTGTCGAACAACAATTGCTCTTGACGCCGGCTTCACTACCCGTCGCGCGGACGAGTGTGGAACGCTCAATTGAAACGCGCCCCTCGCAGGTGAAATCCAACTGGTCCCGCGAGAATTTCGAGCGCGCGGTCGGTCAAATCAAAGAGCACATCGCGGCGGGCGATTGTTATCAGGTCGTGCTGTCGCAAAAATTGAGCGCCCGCGTCGCGGCGTCGCCGCTCGAAATTTATCGCGCGCTGCGGGCGACGAACCCTTCGCCGTACATGTACTTTCTGCGGCTCGGCGACGAATCCATCGTCGGAGCTTCTCCCGAAATGCTGGTGCGCTGTCGCGGCCGGCAGTTAGAATACCGGCCGATTGCCGGAACCAGACGGCGCGGCGCGAGCGAAGAGGAAGACGCGCGGCTCGGCGCGGAGATGCGCGCGGACAGCAAGGAAGTGGCCGAACATCTGATGCTCGTCGATCTCGGTCGCAACGATCTCGGCCGCGTCGCCGAGTACGGCTCAGTTGCGGTCAAGGAGTTGATGAACGTCGAGCGTTATTCACACGTCCAGCATTTGGTGACGGGACTGACCGCGCGCTTGCGCGAACCCGCCGACTGCTTCGACGCGCTCGCCGCGTGTTTCCCGGCCGGCACCGTCACCGGCGCGCCCAAAGTCCGGGCGATGCAGATCATCCGCGCGCTCGAACCCGAACCACGCGGAATCTACGCCGGAGCCGTGCTCTATCTTGACTACGCCGGCAACCTCGACTCATGCATCGCGATTCGCACGATGCTGCTACACCACGACGGCCGCGCCGAAATACAAGCCGGGGCGGGCATCGTCGCCGATTCAACTCCGGCCGCCGAGTACGAAGAGACGCTAAACAAAGCGCAAGCCCTGCTCCGCGCTATCGAACTCGCCGAGCGTGGATTATGAGAAGCCGTCAGCCATCAGCTTTCAGCCAGAACTGGTGCCGACTGCTGAAGCTGATTACTGACTGCTGATTGCTGATAACTTTTGTATGCTCCTCGTTATCGACAACTACGACTCGTTTACTTACAACCTCGTGCAGTACCTCGGCGAGTTGGGCGCGGAGCTCGTCGTGCGGCGGAATGATGAGGTGACAGCGGATGAGATCGAGACTCAACTGCGTCCCACGCGGATTTTGATTTCGCCGGGGCCGGGCACGCCCGCCGAGGCCGGCGTTTCGCTCCAAGTGATCGAGCGATTCGCGGGGCGCGTCCCTCTCCTCGGCGTGTGTCTCGGACATCAAGCTATCGGGCAGGTGTTCGGCGGCCGGATCATCCGCGCGCCCGTCCCCGTCCACGGCAAGCCCGCCGCGATCACTCACGACAATCGAACAATCTTCGAGGGGTTGCCGCAACCATTTGCGGCCGGTCGCTATCACTCGCTTATCGTCGAGCGCGATTCGCTGCCCGACTGTCTGGAAGTCTCGGCGACAACAGCAGCAGGCGACCAAATAATTATGGGCCTGCGTCACCGCGAACTCCTCATCGAAGGGGTCCAATTTCACCCCGAATCGATTCTCACGCCCGAAGGCAAAAAACTGCTCTCAAATTTCTTGAAGCACTCAGCACTCAGCAGTCAGTAGTCAGCAAAACGTAAATGCTGAAAACTGATTACTGAAAACTGATTACTGGTTACTGTCCATGACTGACCACTCACCACCTGTTTTCGAGCGTCCGGCGTGGATGCTGCCGACGCCGGCGCGGCGCGATGAGCCGGCGCAAGGCGGCAGTCTGCGCGCGCTGACGCTGCGTTTAATGCGCGGCGAGAGTTTAAGCCGCGCGGAGGCGGCGGGGCTGCTCGGCGAATTGCTCGGTGGCGAGGCGACCGACGCGCAGATCGCGGCGGCGTTGGTGGCGCTGGCGGTCAAAGGCGAAACCGTCGAAGAGTTGACGGGGATGGCCCTCGCGATGCGCGAGCGCGCCGTGCGGATTCACAGTTGCCACGAGCGTTTCGTCGATACAGCCGGCACGGGTTCGAGCGCGGCCAAAACTTTCAACGTCTCGACCGCCGCCGCGCTGGTCATCGCGGGCGCGGGTCTTCCCGTCGCCAAACATGGCAGCCGCGCCGCCACCAGTCGTTCAGGGAGCGCGGATGTGCTCTCCGCGCTCGGCGTCAACGTCTCGGCCACGCCCGCCGCATCCGAAAAATCCTTGAACGAGATCGGAATCTGTTTCATGTTCGCGCCGCTCTACCACGGCGCGACGGCGCGCGTAGCCGGCGTCCGGCGCGAACTGGGCGTGCATACCACGTTCAATCTGCTTGGTCCCCTGACGAATCCGGCGCGCGCGCCACGGCAGGTGATCGGCGTCTGGCACGCCGGGCTAGTAGAGCCACTGGCGCGCACGCTCGCCGCCCTCGGCTCCGGGCGGGCGTGGGTCGTTCACGGCGCGGACGGCCTCGACGAAGTGACGCTCAACGGCTCGACACTCGTCGCCGAAGCCGCCGGCGGCAGCGTCAGGACTTTCGAGATCGCGCCCGAAGATTTCGGCTTGCCGCGCGCCGCGCTCGATTCTTTGCGTGGCGGCGACGCGGAGGCCAACGCGCGAATTATTCGCGACGTGCTCGAAGGCCGACGGCGCGACGCGGCGCGCGATCTCGTGACCGCCAACGCGGCGACGGCGCTGTGCGTGGGCGGCGAGTCCGCCGATCTGATTTCGGCGGCGAAGTTGGCGGCGCACAGCATTGACAGCGGCGCGGCGCTCGCCAAACTCGAACAATTGATTGAGGTGACAGGAGCGTGAGCGGCGGCGCAAATTTTCTCGACACTATCATCGAGCGTAAACGCGCGCGGCTGGTGCTTGCCACCGCCGCGCGCTCGCTTGCGGAAGTACGCTGTGCCGCCGTCGCCGTGCGCCAATCGTCTCCTGTGGCGCACGCGCTGCGCGCCGCGCTGGGCCGCGATGATCGTATTAATGTGATCGCCGAGATCAAGCGCGCCTCGCCGTCGAAGGGCGACATTCGGGGCGCGGTCGATCCGGCGGCGTTGGTCCGCAAGTACGAGGCGAATGGTGCGGCGGCTGTCTCTGTGCTGACCGAAGAAGATTTTTTCAAAGGCTCGCTCGAAGATTTACGGGTGGTAAAAAGCGCGACGCGGCTGCCGGTGCTTCGCAAAGACTTCACCATTTCCGAGTGGCAGATTTACGAAGCCGCCGGGGCCGGGGCCGATGCCGTGCTGCTGATCGTCGCCGCGCTTGATGACGAACTACTCACGCGCCTGCGCCGCGTGGCGGAAGACGAACTTGAAATGGACGCTCTGGTTGAAGTGCATGACGCAGCGGAGTTGCGCCGCGCGCTGGCCTGCGGAGCCACGGTGATCGGAGTCAACAATCGTAACTTGCGGACATTTGAAGTTTCGCTTGAAGTCTCAGTTGAAGTTATCAAAGGCGCGCCTGAAAACGTGTCGATGATTAGCGAGAGCGGGTTGCGAACACACGACGACCTGCGTCGATTGTGTGACCTCGGCTATCGCGGCTTCCTAATCGGCGAGACGCTGATGCGCGCCGAAAGTCCGGGCGCTGCGTTGCGCGAACTGATTCAAAGTGAAGAGGACAGGTAACATGACGAGCGTAAAAACTTATGATAACTGGCTGTGGCTATGCCGCAACCGCAATCACCAAATGTAGTCGAATCGACTTTGAGACGCTTCTTGTTTCGCTTTTTCACGTTTCGCCTTTTCACTTTATGACGCTGGTTAAAGTTTGCGGAATCACTAATCTCGATGACGCGCTCGCGTCCGAGCGCGCCGGGGCCGGCGCGCTCGGCTTTAATTTTTACCGGGGCAGCCCGCGCTACTTGTCGCCCGGTGAGGCGCGGCTAATCATCGAACATCTGCCGGAAACGATCTTGTGCGTCGGCGTCTTTGTCGATGAGGACTTATCTACTACGGTCGCCCGTATGGCCGGGGAAGCAGGAGTCTCAGCGGTGCAACTGCACGGCGACGAGTCGCCGGCTTACTGTCAGGCTCTCGAAGGTCTGACCGTCATTAAGGCGTTGCGGGTTGGTCCTGAATTCTCGCCGCAGGATGCTTTACGGTATGGGAAGGCGGTGATCTTGCTCGATGCGTATTGCCCGCAGGCGCGGGGCGGAACCGGTCAGCAGTTCGATTGGTCGCTCGCACGACGCACGCGCGAGTTGGTCGGCAAACTCTACCTCGCCGGGGGCTTGACGCCGGAGAACGTGGCCGGGGCCATTGCCGCCGTCAGGCCGTATGCCATCGACGTATGCAGCGGCGTCGAGTCATCTCCCGGAAAGAAAAATCATGCGCGGATGCGGGCGTTAATCAATGTCGCACGCGCGTCGCCGGAAAATCCTTGACGCATATCCGGCCTGATCAGGTATGCTGGAAGCTCTCGAACGGAGAAATCGTTGCCGCAGCCAAAACACGCGCGGCGTAAACTTAATGGCAAACCCTCACGGCCTGCCCTTTCAATCAAATCCTCAGTGCGAATCGATTTTTTTTGATGAGCGCCACCGCGCAATTGACCGATACACCACACACAAGGACGCGCGAGCAGGGGCGTATTCTGCTTGTCGCCGACGACTCGACCTCTGCCTGCTACCGCGAACCGTTAGAGCAGGCCGGCTTTGCGGTGGTCGGGGTTTCTAAAGGCGTGGCCGCGATGGTGGAACTCAGGCGGACGCGCCCGCACATCGTTATTGCCAGCACGCATTTAACAGGCGTCAGCGCCGAAGAGTTGGCACGCATGATCGCGCAGGCACAGAGCAGCGTGCCGCTCGTCTTCATTGGCGCTGAACAATCGTCGTGCGTCCGCCGCGCTGCCGCGTTGGCCGCCGGCGCGTTCGATTATTTTCAACTGCCGGCCGAGTTGAACGTGCTGCTGCCGAGCATCTCCAAGCTGGTGAAACTTCAGCAGACGATTAACCGCCTGCGCGCCGAGGCCGACCGTGATTATTTGACCGGACTATCGAACCGCCGCCGCTTCCGCAACGCCCTCGGTCAGGAAGTAGAACGCTGGCGGCGCTATCAGATTCCCTGCGGCCTGCTGATCATCGACATCGATCACTTGAAACTGATCAACGACACGCACGGCCACTCGGCCGGCGACATCGCGATCCGCCATGTCGCCAGTTCGCTAACGGAGATGTCGCGCGACAACGACACGTCGGCGCGCCTCGGCGGTGAGGAGTTCGCGCTACTTTTGGCCGGGGCGGACGAGACTAAATCTTACGCCGCCGCCGAACGTCTCCGCGAAGTTGTCTCGGCGACAGTGATTGAGCCGGCCGGGCGGATCACGATCAGCATCGGCGTTGCCTCGTGTCCGGCGCAGGCGGTGAGCGAGCGCGCACTCTACGCCGCCACCGACGCCGCGCTCTACCGTGCCAAGGGCGACGGCCGTAACCGCGTCTGTATCGCGCCATCGCTCAATTCGCCCGCGCCTCCGGTGTTATAATCCCGGCTTATGCTTGAATCACCTTCACACCAACCCGATCAACTCGGACACTGGGGCCGTTACGGCGGTCGCTTCGTGCCGGAAACCCTGATGGCTCCGCTCGAAGAGTTGACCGCCGCTTACGAAACGGCGCGCTCCGAGCCATCGTTTCAGGCTGAACTGTCCCAATTGCTCCGAGATTTTTCAGGGCGGCCGACTCCGCTGTTCCACGCCGCGCGCCTGACCGCTCACGCCGGAGGCGCACGCATCTTTCTCAAGCGCGAAGACCTTTCGCACACCGGCTCGCACAAAATTAACAATGCTATCGGGCAGGTGCTGCTGGCGCGGCGGATGGGGAAGCGGCGGATCATCGCCGAGACCGGAGCCGGGCAGCACGGCGTGGCGACGGCGACGGTCTGCGCCTTGTTCGACCTTAAGTGCGTGATTTATATGGGCGCGGAGGATGTGCGGCGGCAACGGCTGAACGTCTTTCGGATGCAACTGCTTGGCGCCGAAGTGCGCGAAGTGGAGGCTGGCGCGCGGACACTGAAAGACGCGATTAACGAAGCCCTCCGCGATTGGGTAACGAACGTGGCTGACACTTATTACCTCTTGGGGAGCGCGCTTGGTCCCCATCCGTACCCGCTGATGGTGCGCGACTTCCAGAGCGTCATCGGCCGCGAAGCCCGCGCGCAGTTTTTAGAGCGGGAAGGGCAGTTGCCTGACGCGCTGATGGCCTGCGTCGGCGGCGGCTCTAATTCCATCGGCCTGTTTCATCCGTTTCTCGATGATCAAAGTGTCCGCATGATTGGCGTCGAAGCGGGCGGTAGCGGCAACGACTTGGGACAGCACGCGGCGCGTTTCAACCAAGCGGGCGGCGGACGCCCCGGCGTGTTGCAGGGCACAATGAGCTACGTGCTGCAAGACGAGCGCGGACAGATCGCGCCGACGCATTCCATCTCCGCCGGCCTCGATTATCCTTCCATTGGGCCGGAGCACGCTTTCCTTCACGATGCCGGCCGCGTCGAATATGTCTCGGTCGCGGATGCCGAGGCGCTGGCGGCCTTCCGCACGCTGTCAGAGTTGGAAGGCATTATTCCGGCGCTTGAATCGGCGCACGCTGTTGCACACGCTGTGCGCGTGGCGGGCGCGATGGAGCAAGCTCAATCCGTTCTCGTCAATCTCTCCGGCCGGGGCGACAAAGACGTGCAGAGCGTCGCCGACGCCGGGAGCCACGGAGGCGCGCCGTGAGCCGCATCGCGGAGACTTTTGCGCGACTCAGAGCGGAAGAGCGTTGCGGCTTCATCCCTTTCATCACCGCCGGCGATCCCGATCTGCAAACCACCCGGCAACTCATCATTGAACTATCCCGCGCGGGGGCAACGCTCATCGAGCTCGGCGTGCCATTTAGCGATCCGATGGCCGACGGGCCGACTATTCAGAGAGCTTCGGAGCGCGCGCTGAAAAACGGAGTCAGCGTCGCGGATGTGCTCTCGCTAATCGCGGACGCGAGGCGCGAGACAGACGTGCCCATCATCTTATTCAGCTACTTCAACCCGCTGCTACAATTCGGTCTCGAACGTCTGTGCGCGAACGCGCGCCGCTCTGGGGTCGATGGCCTGCTTGTCACCGACCTTTCGCCGGAAGAGGCCGGCGCGTTCGCCGCGATTCTCAGAAAGCACGATCTCGATCTGATCTTTTTGATCGCCCCAACCTCGACTGACGAACGGTTGCGGATGGTGTCAAATTTAGCCAGCGGTTTCATCTACGCTGTCTCACGGGCCGGGGTGACGGGCGCGCAAAGCGCGGTTAGCCAAGAGGCGAAAAAGCTAGTCGCCCGCGCGCGGCAAATCACCGAATTGCCCATCGTCGTCGGCTTCGGCATCTCCACGCGTGAGCAGATCGCGGAAGTCTGGCGCTACGCGGACGCGGCGGTTGTCGGCTCCGCCATCGTGGCCGAAATCGAGAAGCACGAAAACGCGCCGGATCTCGTCGCCCGCGTCGGCGCTTTCGCGCGTACATTGCTGCCCGGCGGTGGTAGTCGCGACGTTGCCACGATGGCTAAAGTTTTGCCCGGTTAAGCGATAAAGTTTTGCTCGACTATTAAGGCGGCCTGGCTTATCCTTACGGCGCTTCGAGCCAACTCAAGGGATGGAACCCTCTCAGTTCAGTATTAAGCCAGTGAGCCGGGATTCAACCTCACTTCACTGAAAAAAAGTTTGTTGCAGTGATGAAACGCTGTTCCATTCTCGCGTCGGGTGTGTTATACTCCCTCCCGTTCCGTTGGGAAGACATATCAAGCGTGAGAAGAGAGGACGGAGAAAAGAGTGATTGGAATGACTGACAAAGCAGGCGCGGATCGCGGCAAAGCGGTCGAAGCCGCGCTCCTCAACATCGAAAAGAAATTCGGCAAAGGTTCGATCATGCGTCTCGGCGAGCGTGAGGTCTCGGACATCCCGGCGATCTCGACCACGTCGCTCTCGCTCGACGCGGCGATTGGCATCGGCGGCGTCCCGCGCGGTCGCGTCATTGAGATTTACGGCCCGGAAGCGAGCGGCAAGACGACGCTGGCGCTGCACATTGTGGCCGAGGCGCAGAAGGCCGGCGGCATCGCGGCCTACATCGACGCCGAGCACGCGATGGACGCCGACTACGCCGGCAAACTTGGCGTCAAGATCGACGATCTGCTCATCTCGCAGCCGGATTCCGGCGAGCAGGCGCTGGAGATCACGGAGGCGCTGATCCGCTCGAACGGCGTCGATGTCATTGTCATCGACTCGGTGGCGGCGCTCGTCCCGCGCGCGGAGTTGGACGGCGAGATGGGCGACAGCCTGCCGGGCTTGCAAGCCCGCTTGATGTCGCAAGCGCTGCGTAAGTTGACGGCCATCGTCGCGCAGTCGAACACCTGCCTGATTTTTATCAACCAGATTCGCGAGAAGATCGGCGTCATGTTCGGCTCGCCCGAAACGACGACCGGTGGGCGGGCGCTGAAGTTTTATTCATCGTTGCGAATGGACATTCGCCGCATCGGCGCGATCAAGGACGGCGACCGCATCGTCGGCAATCGCACAAGGGTCAAGATCGCGAAGAACAAAGTCGCGCCACCGTTTCGCGAGTGCGAGTTCGACATCATGTACGGCGAAGGCATCTCGCGCGAGGGCGACGTGATCGATCTCGGCGTCGCCAACAAAGTCGTCGAGAAGAGCGGGGCTTGGTTCTCCTACAAGGGCGAGCGCCTGGGTCAAGGGCGCGAGAACTCCAAGCAGACGTTGAAGGACGACCCCGGCCTGCTGCGCCGGATTGAGAATGAAGTGCGCCTCGCGGTCGGCATTCCCGTGGATGAAACCGTCGAAGACGCTTCGGTTGAAGCGGCGGCGGCTAAGAAAAGCCAGCCGGCTTAATATAGATTGATTCAATTAGCTTGAGCCGCCAACGTGGTGCCTTCGCGGCACGTTGGC
>JACCRA010000349.1 GCA_013813825.1 Pyrinomonadaceae bacterium
AGCGCATCTCTTTTTACTCAGACCGCAGCGGCAAGTATGAAGCGTGGACGATTAACCGCGACGGCAGCGGCCTGCGGCAAATGACTTTCGCCAACGGGGTAGATGTCATTTACCCCTTCTGGTCTCCCGACGGGGCGCGTCTCGCCTACAACCCGCGCACCGAATCCTGCTCGATCATCGAAGTCGGAAAGCCGTGGGACGAGCAAACGCCGCGGCGCGTGCCCGCCCCGCCCGCCGCTCGCCTCGATGGCTTCTCGGCCTTCTCTTGGTCGCCCGACGGTCGCAAACTCGGCGGCTGGATCAACTCCCCCACCGAGAACGCCGGCATCATCCTCTACACTTTTGAGACGAGCAACTTCGAGCGGCTCACAAACTTCGGCTCCAAACCCATCTGGCTGCACGACAACCGCCGGCTGTTATTTAACCATGCAGGAAAACTCTTTCTCGTCAACAGCGAGACGAAGAAGGTTCAAGAGATTTCGCTCCACTCACCGCACTACCTCTACGAATACGGGCTGACCGGCGACAAACGCATCCTCTATTACACTCTCGCCACGACCGAAGCCGACATCTGGCTGCTCAACTTGGAGTAGCCAGATGTCAGCTTTCAAATGTGCGTGATAGTTGAGAATTGCGACCGGGCCGTGAGCCGCTTTTGCAGCGACGCCCTCCCTCACAACCGCGTCTTGCGGACTCATCTCCTTGAACTGAACCGTTACTCAGATGCACTTGTCTCGAAGATGACAAGGCATAAAAGTAGGGAGCTGAAATGCTATTGGCATCTCAGCTCCCTCTTTAAGCGATAGATTATTGAGCTAACAGCTCAAACCCTGAGCGAGAATTCTAGCGACATCATTAGTGGCACACCGCCGTTAGCGACTCGTCACAATGACGCTAACCTACTGAAAAATGGCGGAGCCGACGGGATTCGAACCCGCGACCTCCGACGTGACAGGCCGGCGTTCTAACCAACTGAACTACGACTCCGCAACTGCAAACTGTTCACCATGACGGGCGGCCGAAACGGGCAGGCGGCGCGCTGCAATTTGGTAGGCACGGTGGGACTCGAACCCACAACCCCCGCCTTGTAAGGGCGGTCGTCTACCATTGACAGTACGTGCCTGCGAGCTGATTTACTAAAGTCTGACGCGCCCGCTGCAAAGAACTTCGCTTCGCCTTCGATTGCTGAAAAACGATTGTCACGTGAAGCGAACCACATCCTAAGAGATGCCCGCGCGCGGTGTCAAGCAAACGACAAGAGCAGGGATGAGGGCGGAGAGAGGATCGATGAAAAACAGACAGTAGGCAGTAGACAGTAAACAGGAGGCCGCTAGAGCGTTCTTTTTCTGCCTACTGCCTACTGCCCACTTCTTGCTTTTCCTTACATCCTCATCCCTCCGCCCTCGTCCCTGCTTTCAGAGCAGCCACACGGGCAGCGGCAGATCGGCGTTGCTCTCGTCCTGCTCCTTTCGCACTTCTTCCAGAGTTGGCACGGGCGGGAGCGATGGCGGGAAAGCTACTGCTGTTTGTTCTTCCGATTCAGGCCGGCGCTTGAGCGGTGTGATCAGCACGGCGTCCACTTGCTCGTCGAGTCTGCCGATGACGGACATCCCGGTTGCTCCTTTCGGTCATCAAGCGTTTGCGGATATATTTAACGGAACACGTTCGACAGACGAGAGTGTAAGCCGATGGTGAAGTATTTCCAACGCTACAGACGCGCCCGCGCCGGAATGATCTCATTTTTCCTGCTGGCCTCGCTCGTTGCGTCCGCCGCCCTCTTGCGCGCGGGCGCAACGACGGCGCACGCGCAACCGTCCGTTGACGCCTCGCGCCAGCCGCCGCCACAACAGCAGCGACCCCGCCGGGTCGGCGCTCCGGCGGGCACTGCTGCGCCACCAGCGGAGACAAATAACGGCGGGGCCGGCGGCGAAGAGGTCGGCGAGGATGAAGTCGTGCGGGTGGACACGCAACTGGTCCCCGTCCCAGTCGTCGTGCGTGACCGCGCGGGACGGCCACTGGCCAATCTGCGCGCCGAGAATTTCCTGCTCTACGAGGACGGCAGGCCGCAGCGCGTCGCCAATTTCGCCACGACCGACGTGCCGTTTGAAGTCGCTTTGCTGCTCGACACTTCCGGCTCGACGCGCGCCGAGTTAGGACTCGTCCGCCGCGCCGCCAACCTCTTTATCGACGCGCTTCGCCCCGGCGACCGCGTTAGCCTCGTCTCTTTCAACACGCGCGATGAAGGGCCGAGCAAACTGGCTGCCGTCGAAGTGCAAACCCCGCTCACGACGGATCGCGCGGCGTTGCGCGCGGCGCTCGATCAGATCGGGGCCAGCAACGGCACGCCGTACTACGACGCCATCGAGCGCGTCGTCCGCGAGGTCTTTCGCGAACCGGCGCGCGGCGAGATGCGCGGACGCCGCGCGCTGGTCGCCTTAACCGATGGCGTCGATTCGACGAGCGACGCCGAGTTCGCCGAAGTGCGCGCCGAGTTTCTCGCCTCCGGCTCGCTCTCGTATTTCATTCAGGTCAATACCGAAGAATACGTCGAGAATCGCTTGATGCAGGATTGTCAGGACGACGGCCGCCTGAGTCTCTCGCGCGTCCAACTGCAACGCTATCGCCGCATCTTCAACCCGCGCGCCGACGCGGCCGACTACTCGAACTTCTGCGAACTGGGTCTCTTCGAGCGGATGTCGATCAGTCGCGCACTCTACCAACTCGCCCGGCAGGAAATGACCGATCTGGCCCGCGCCTCCGGCGGCAAGGCTTTCACCGCGCTCGATCTGCGCGACGCCCGCCAAGCCTTCGCCCAGATCGCCGCCGAGATCGGCCGCCAGTACAGCCTCGG
>JACCRA010000361.1 GCA_013813825.1 Pyrinomonadaceae bacterium
GCAGGTCAGGACTTTGTTCTGTCATTTGGTCTTACCTCACTGTGGTTGTTGCAAACCTGTGCGGTGAGACTACTTTCTATCTGTTGCTTCCATCAACCGAGAACTGAATGACCCTGGACCCGACCCGGTTCTCTGTAAAGATTTTTAAGGAGCTATGGTAGAATCCTTCGGCTCAAGAAGCAGAATAGATAGTCAGACTATAGCATTTAGAAGGGGTAAAAGGCTGGTAAGTTGTTGGTTTTGTTGGGAGGTCGTCCAATGGTAGGACTCCAGACTCTGGATCTGGCTATCGGGGTTCGAGTCCCTGCCTCCCAGCTTTTTTGGAATGAACAAGAGAGGGCGTCCGCGATGGACGCCCTCTCTTGTTTAGGGTGTCTATGGTGTGCCAGTCTTGGCTCAAGTTCAAGATTTGTGCGGACGCACGAGTTGACGGCGGAAAGATCATGGGCAAATTTTACTATCTACACAAATTCTGAACATGAACATGCATTCTTTTTCATTGTTAGTGTGCCAACTGTGAAAGAAGAGCAAAGCCGCGACTCCTGAAACATTTACAAAGCAGCTACCTCATCCCCGCCTAATCCCGCCTGCCTGAGAACACTCCTGCCTGCAAATAGCGCGGAGCAGTACGACCGTTATCTTTACGGCGCGCCGAAGTGATGACGAAGCTTGAATCGGTCGTGGACGATTTGAAGGAGATGCTAACATTGCGCGAACGGGAAGAGGCGGCAACCATCGCGGTTTGAAGTTGGCCCGCGCAAGAAGGAGCGAGTGAGATGAGCCGACGGAAGAGCAAACCTTGTTTAAGCGTCGCGGACTACTTGGCCGGCGAGCGCGACGCGGACGTGCGCCACGAATACGTTGACGGGCAGGTGTATGCGATGGCGGGCGCGAGCGACCGTCATAACCGCATCGCCGGGAATTTCTTTGTCGGGCTGTCGCTTCATCTGGACGGAAGCGACTGTGAACCGTTCATCTCCGATATGAAAGTCATGGTCAGCCCGGTGCTGTACTACTATCCGGATGTCGTCGTGACGTGTGATCCGCCCGGCGGCGACCGTTACACGCGCAACGAACCGCGCTTAATCGTTGAAGTGCTTTCGGCATCCACCGAGCGCGTTGACCGCACCGAAAAGCTGCACGCATACAAAAGCGTCGAGAGTTTGCAGGAATACGTTCTGGTGTCACAAGACGCTTGGCACATCGAGGTTCACCGGCGTGCGACGAACGGCGAATGGACGCGCGAAGTTTTGACCGAACCGGACGACCAACTCGCGCTGGCGTCCGTCAGTCTAACGCTTGCTCTGAGAGACGTTTACCGCAACGTGAGGTTTGACGAAGCGCAAGAGAATTAGCCGCGCACGTCGGAAAAGGATTGTGGCTTTAATTAGCAAAGAGGAAGCGGTCGCGGCTTAATTCTGATTCCTCACTTTTCAAGTGCCGGCGAAATGACGTTGGCTGTCAAACACCGCGTCCGGTGGCTCCGCCGTCGCGCGCTCGTATGAGCCGTCGGGTTGCAAGAGACGAGACTTGGCATTGTCTTTCAGGTAAGTGTCCAACACGTCTTTCAGTTGCTTACGAAGCCGCGCATCGATGACGGGCGCGACGACTTCAACGCGGCGGTCGAGATTGCGCTGCATCCAGTCGGCGCTGCCGATAAAAACTTCTTCCGCGCCGCCGTTGGCGAAGTAGAAGATGCGGCTGTGTTCAAGGAAGCGGCCAACGACGCTGCTGACCTTAATGCCTTCGGAGACGCCGGGCACGCCGGGGCGCAACGCGCAGACGCCGCGCACGACGAGATCAATCTTCACGCCGGCCTGCGCGGCGGCGTAGAGAGCGCGGATGATCACGATGTCGGTGAGACTGTTGATCTTCGCGATGATGTGCGCCGGGCGTCCTTCGCGGGCGTGGTTGGCCTCGCGCTCGATCAACGCAAGCATTCGCTCGCGCAGGTTTACCGGCGCGACCAGCAATTGGCGATATTTGGAGAAGCGTGAGTAGCCGGTCAGGTAGTTGAATAAATTGGCGGCGTCTTCACCGATCTCCTCATTGGCGGTGAAGAGGCCGATGTCCGTGTAGATGCGCGAAGTCGTCGGGTTGTAGTTGCCGGTGGCGACGTGGACGTAGCGTCTGAGCGTCGTCCCCTCCTGCCGCACGACGAGCGCCAGTTTGCAATGCGTCTTCAGTCCCAGCAGCCCGTAAACAACGTGGACGCCGGCGCGCTCCAACCGCCGCGCCCACTCGATGTTGTTCTCTTCGTCGAAGCGCGCTTTGAGTTCGACCAGCACGGCGACTTGTTTGCCGTGCGCGCTCGCCTCCATCAGCGATTGCACGATGGGAGAATGCTGCCCCGTGCGGTAGAGGCACATTTTGATGGCGAGCACTTGCGGGTCAGTGGCGGCGGTGTTGATGAAGTCCGTCACCGTCGAATAAGACGTGTAAGGATGATGAAGCAGGATGTCCCGCCCTTTGATCGCGTCGAAGACCGTTTTGCCCTTCGCGAGTGCGGGTGGGACGCTCGTCCGCAACGGGGCGTCCTTCAGTTCCGGCCGTTCCAATTCGTAGAGCTTCATCAGATCGGGCACATTGAGCGGACCGTCGATGTCGTACACGTCGCGGGCCGTCAAACCGATTGAGTCGGTCAGGTACTTCACCATCTCAACCGGCATCGCGGCGGCGATTTCGAGCCGCACCGCCGTGCCGAACCGCCGCCGGCGCAGTTGCTGTTGCATGACGCGGAGCAGATCGCCGGCCTCGTCCTCCAGAATCTCGATGTCCGCGTCGCGTGTCACGCGGAATAGATAGCTCTTGCCGATCCGCATCTCCGGGAAGAGCGCAGCAGCGTTCGCGGCCACCAGACTGCCGAGGAAAGTGAATCTCGTTTTGGTCTCATCAATCGGCACGAGGCGCGAGATGAACGGCGGGAGCTTGACGCGGGCAAATCGCAGACGGCCTTCGGCTATCTTGCCTTCCGCCCCGGCGTTGGCCCCGGCGTCCGGCGTCTCGACCATCATGCCGAGGTTCAGACTCAAATTGGAGACGTAAGGAAACGGGTGGCTGGGATCGACTGCCTGCGGCGTCAACACCGGAAAGACTTGTTCCGCGAAGCAGCGGTCAGCGAACTGCCGCTCGCCCGCGCTCAACTCCGCGTAAGAGCGGATCGTGATGTCGTGCGCTTCGAGCTGCGGCAGAATTTCTTCGCGGAGGCAGCGCATCTGCTCGCGCACCATCGGCCGCAGTTTGATGCTAATCGCGGCGAGTTGTTCGGCGGGCGTCATTCCGTCGGGCGACAGCTCGGCGTTGTCTTCGTCCAGCGCCTCTTTCAATCCCGACACCCGGATCATGAAATACTCGTCGAGGTTGGTGGAAAAGATAGCGAGGAATTTGAGGCGTTCGAGCAGCGGCTGACTCTGATCGAGTCCCTCTTCAAGCACGCGGCGGTTGAACTCCAGCCAGCTTAATTCGCGGTTGAACAGTAGATGCTTGTAATGCAACAGCGTCGGCGGCAGCGACGACGCCCGCGCCGCGAGACGCGGCTCCTGAGACGATTTTTTCTTGCTGGCGACTGTGGACATTTCAGACTGCTCCGATAACCGACATCAAGTTGAGTGCTAAATCGATATTACCTAAAACCGTTCAGAAACTACAGCACGCCGAAAAATTGAAGGAAGCCGCGGCGAGGAAATTGACAGATGCAGGCTCCTGCGGCACACGAATTTTTAGCCAGTGGCGGAAGTCGCCATAAATGATTTACAATCTGTTCAGTTCGCAAGCGAGATGAGCCGCTCGCCTCGCTTGCCCAGTCGTACCGCCGAAGCGAAAGAAGCTATTCATTTATGGAAGAATATTCAGATCGTACCCCGACTGACATCTCGCGCTACCCGATGGTGCCGATTCGCGATGTCGTCATTTTTCCGTTCACCAAAGTCGCTTTTAAGATCGGCCGGCCCGGCTCGATCAGCGCGCTCGAAGCGGCGCTCGCGACCGACCGCACGATCTTCCTCTCGACCCAACACGACGCCTCAATTGACGAGCCGGTGCCCGAACAGATTTACGGCGTCGGCACCATCGCCCGTATTCTCCAAGCGCAGAAGCAGGACAACGGGCAGATCAAAGTCGTCGTCGAAGGCCGCGAGCGAGCCACCACGATCCGCATTGAGAACGACAACGGGGCGTTTACCGCCATCGTCCGTCGGGCACCCTACGCGCCCGAGGCCGGACATCGCGTCGAAGCGATGATCCAGCGCATCGGCCAACTGATCGAGCAGCACATGCGACTCGCGCCTGAAGCGCAGACCGACGCCTTACAAGCCGCGATGCGAAATCAAGATCCGTCGCATCTGGCCGACGCGCTCGCGTCGCAACTCCGCATCTCGGTCGAGGACAAGCAGGGACTGTTGGAAATCTTTTCAGTTCACGGGCGTCTGCAACGCCTCGTCGAATTGCTAGAAACCGAAGTCGATAAACGGCAGCTCGACCGCTCGGTGCAGGCCCGCGTCAAGCGACAAATGGAGAAGGCGCAGAAAGAGTATTACCTCAACGAGCAAATCAAGGCGATCCACAAGGAACTCGGCCGCAAGGATGAGAAGGCTGAAGTCGAAGATTTGAAGAAGAGGATCGAAGAGGCGGGCATGTCCGACGAGGCGAAGGAGAAAGCCTTGCAGGAGTTGCACCGCCTCGAAGCGATGCCGCCGATGTCCGCCGAAGGTACGGTTTCGCGCACCTACATCGACTGGCTGTTGAGCGTGCCGTGGAAACAGAAGTCGAAAGAGATCAAAGACCTCGGCAAGGCCGAAGAAGTCCTTAATGCCGATCACTATGGTCTGGAAAAGGTTAAGGATCGCATTCTTGAGTATCTGGCCGTCCGGCAGTTGGTGAAAAATCCGAAAGGCTCGATTTTGTGCTTCGTCGGCCCGCCGGGCGTCGGCAAGACGAGCCTCGGCAAGTCAATCGCCAGAGCCACGGGCCGGAAGTTCGTGCGCCTCTCTCTGGGCGGCGTGCGCGACGAGGCGGAAATTCGCGGCCACCGCCGCACCTACATCGGCGCGCTGCCGGGACAGATCATCCAGATGATGAAAAAGGCGGGGACGGTCAACCCGCTGATCCTGCTCGACGAGGTCGATAAGCTCGGCGCGGACTTTAGGGGCGACCCCTCGGCGGCGCTCTTAGAAGTGCTCGATCCGGAGCAGAACAACACGTTTCAGGATCACTACTTGGACGTGGAGTACGATCTCTCAAAAGTCTTCTTCATCGCGACGGCGAACGTGCTGCACACGATCCCGCCCGCGTTACAGGATCGTCTGGAAATCTTGCGGCTCTCCGGCTATACCGAGCGTGAGAAGCTGGAGATCGCGAAACAGCACCTCGTGTCGAAGCAGGCCGAAGGCAACGGGCTGCAACCCGCGCAGGTCGAGTTTACGGACGACGGACTGCTCGAAATCATCCGCTCGTACACGCGCGAGGCTGGCGTCCGCAACCTTGAACGCGAGATCGGCTCGTGCTGCCGCAAGGTGGCGCGCCGGCTGGTAAAGGAAACCACGGGCGAAAGCTTTAAGGAGATTGTCAATGCCGGGCGCGTGCGCGAAATGCTCGGCCCCATCAAGTTTCGTCAGCAGACGGCGGCGATCAGTTCGGAGATCGGCCTCGCGCTCGGACTGGCGTGGACGGAGGTCGGCGGCGAAGTCCTGCATATCGAAGCAACGCTCACCAACGGGCGTGGCGGCGTCAGGCTCACTGGCAAGCTCGGTGAAGTGATGCAGGAGTCGGCGCAGGCGGCTTTGACGTGCGTCAAGGCGCGCTCGGAGCGGCTCGGTATGAGCCTCGATCACATTCGCAAGCGCGATCTGCATGTCCATATCCCCGAAGGCGCGATTCCGAAAGATGGCCCGTCGGCCGGCGTCACGCTCGCCACCGCGATGGCCTCGGCGTTAATGCGCGCGCCCGTTCGCAAAGACTTGGCGATGACCGGCGAGATCACCCTGCGCGGCAAGGTGCTACCCGTCGGCGGTATTAAGGAAAAACTACTTGCCGCGCACCGCATCGGCGTGACAACGCTCATCCTGCCAAAAGACAACGAGAAGGACTTGGCGGAAGTGCCCGCCGAGGTGCGCGACACGTTGACCATTCATCTCGTCGAGACCATCGACGAAGTGCTCGCGCTGGCCCTCGAAGACACCTGCCCGACCGACGCCGGGACCGACACCGCCCCGCCGCTCTGGTCCACCGAACCGCCCACGCAAAGCACCCCAACGATGGCGGACTAGGACAAAGGAAGGCAGAAGGCAGTCAGCAGAAAGCAGTCAGGACGAAGTGATCGTGACTGCCTTCTGCCTTCTGTCTCCTGCTTTTCTCTTCCTTCATCTCTTGATTTCTCCCTCCCCGGCCTGTAAAGTTCCGCTTCCGCTCGACATCATCAGTGTCCTTGCTAGCTCCTGATCTTGATCTGCGGTCTGTCTTAACCGCTCTACCCCACATTTCTAGGAGACAATAATTTTATGAGCACGAAAGCCGAGAGTGCCGAGTTGATCCTGAAGCTCTACGACCTGCGCCGCGAGGAGAAGATGCGGCAGGCACGGCAGTGGATGGAACAATTCAACCCGGAGAGCGCGGAGGACATCGTCAACGCAGTGATGGGCGAGCACAGCGCCTTCTATCGGATGGCGGTGTCTTACTGGGACATGGCCGCCTCGCTCGTCAACAACGGCGCCATCGACGAACAAATGTTCAACGACGCCAACCTTGAGCACGTTTTCTACTTCGCCAAAATCGAGCCATATCTCGCCGAGATGCGTGAGAAGTTCGTCGCGCCCACGATGTTCCGTCACCTCGAAGAACTCATCATGCGCCGGCCCGAAGCCGCACAACAACTGGCCGACATGCGCGAGCGGTCACGCCGCATTGCGGCGATGCGGGCGAAGGCGGAAGCCAGTAAGCAGAAGGCAGTGAGCGGTAAGCAGTAAGTAGCCAGAGCATTCTTTTTTCTATTTACCGCCTTCTGCTTACTGCCTATTGCCGTCTGCCTTCCCATGAAAGTCACCAGCGCCTCATTTGTGAAAAGCGCTTTCGAGCCGAAAGATTGGCCGAAGGGCGACGTGCCCGAAGTGGCGTTTCTGGGACGGTCAAACGTCGGCAAGTCGAGCCTGATCAATTCACTGCTGGGCGTCAAAGGTTTGGCGCGCACGTCCTCGACGCCGGGGCGGACGCAGGCGCTGAACTTCTTTCTGATTAACGCGCGCTTTCACTTCGTCGATCTGCCGGGCTATGGCTATGCGCGTGTGCCGCGGGCGATTCGCGAATCGTGGGGTGAAATTGTGACCAGTTACCTTGCCAAGCGTGAGAAGCTTGTGCTATCAATTCAAATCGTAGATTCGCGCCACGAACCCACAACATTGGACGGGCAACTCCACGAATGGTTGCTGGCTTACGTCAAGCCGCACGTCGTCGTCGCCACCAAAGCCGATAAGCTCTCGCAGAACGAACTGCGTCGGAACATCGGCCGCGCCGAAAAGTTTTTCGGCACGCAAGGAGCCGGCAAGGTCATCGCCTACTCCGCGATGACCGGACGCGGGCGCGAGCAAATCTGGCAAGCGATCATAGAGGCTCTAACCGTCTCACACTAATAACCCCTTTTGAGAAATCAACAACTGACACGAGGCGACGCGCGGGCGGCGGCAGGCATCGAATAGCCGCTCACAAATTTCCGCGAACAATTGCAGGTTTGAAACCGAACGCGGGCTGGGGGAAGGTCTCCCGGTTGACACCTCGCAAGGACGACCGCTGAAAGCCACCGCCGCACCTGCGCCCGGAGGAATAGCCCGCCGCGCACCTGAGGCATTAATCCCCGTCATCATTTAACCTGCGAGCTGACGCGATTTGATCGCTTTGACAGCCACGCGACACGAGTTCACCACAACTCGGTGAGAGAAAGACTCGAACACGTACTTCATATAGAGAAAAGAAAGAAATGTCACAACGCACACCACGCACACGCAGTAGTAGCAGCGCCGGCACCGGCAACGGCGGGGGCAACATCGCTTCCGCCGGGGGCGGCAAGAACACGGCCGCCATTGAGGCACCACCCGACGATTTCGCCGACCGCGACTATGAGGCCGGCATCGGCCTCGGCGATCCGTTTAATCTCGCCACGCTCAAGGAGATGTCGATCTCCAAGCTGACGCAGATCGCCAAAGATTTGGACGTGCCCGGCGCTTCCGGGATGCGGAAGCAGGAATTGATCTTCAAAGTCCTCGCCGCGCAGACGGAGAAGAGCGGCCTTATCTTCTCGGAGGGCGTGCTCGAAACGCTGCCCGACGGCTTCGGCTTCCTGCGTGCGCCTGAATACAACTACCTGCCCGGCCCCGACGATATTTACGTCAGCCCGTCGCAAATTCGGAAGTTCGATCTCCGCACCGGCGACACCGTCAGCGGGCAGATTCGGCCGCCGAAAGAGGGCGAGCGGTATTTCGCGCTGATCAAGGTCGAGGCGATCAACTTTGAAGCGCCCGACATGGCGCGCGAGAAAATCTTTTTCGACAATCTGACGCCGCTCTACCCTGACGAGCGACTGATGATGGAGACCGCGAACGACATTCTCGCCGCGCGCGTCATCGATCTGGTGACGCCCATCGGCAAGGGACAGCGCGGTTTGATCGTCGCCCCGCCGCGTACGGGTAAGACGATGATGCTCCAGACCATCGCCAACTCAATCACGCAGAATCATCCGGAAGTCAGCCTCATCGTGCTGCTCATTGACGAGCGCCCGGAAGAAGTGACAGACATGCAGCGCTCCGTCAACGGCGAGGTCATCTCTTCGACCTTCGACGAGCCGCCGACGCGCCATGTGCAGGTCGCCGATATGGTCATCGAGAAGGCTAAGCGCCTCGTCGAGCACAAGCGCGACGTGGTCATCCTGCTCGACTCTTTGACTCGCTTGGCGCGCGCACACAATGCGGTCGTGCCGCCGTCGGGAAAGATTCTCTCCGGCGGTATCGATGCCAATGCCTTGCAGCGCCCGAAGCGGTTCTTCGGCGCGGCGCGTAACATCGAAGAGGGCGGCTCGCTGACGATCATTGCCACCGCGCTGATCGATACCGGCTCGCGCATGGACGACGTCATCTTCGAGGAGTTCAAGGGCACCGGCAACTGTGAAATTCACCTTGACCGCCGCCTCGTTGATAAGCGACTCTTCCCGGCCATCGACATCCAACGCTCCGGCACGCGCAAAGAGGAACTATTGATCAGCAAGGAAGACCTCGCGCGCATCTGGGTGATGCGACGAGTGCTGAATCCACTCTCGCCCGTCGAGCAGATGGAAGTCGTGCTCGAACGCCTGAGCAAGACAAAGTCGAACGCTGACTTCCTCGCATCAATGCAAAGCTGACAAAGCAGTGACGAGTGATAAGCATGACAGGGCAGTTTTGCCCGTCACTCGTCGCTTGTCACTTGTCACTGTGGTTTGTAGAATGCCCCCCTAAGCTCTGGCAGTATAATTTGGGTTGGGGACGCTTTCGGCCAACGGTTTGGCGCGGGCGTTCGGGTGAATCGTGTTGCGCGTGGCGATCTTCACGTCGGAGGCGATGCCGTTTGCGAAAACGGGCGGCTTGGGCGACGTGGCAAGCGCGCTCCCGAAAGCACTCAAGCAAGGCGGTGAGGTGGATGCGGCGCTCTTTCTGCCGCTCTACGAACAGACTGATCGCGCGCTGCTGCGCGAACGGCTCTTTGACAATCTGGAAGTCGAATGGGCGGGCGGCAGACAACACGTCGGCGTGTGGCTTAGCGAGGCCATCGGCGCGCCCGCGTTTCTGATCGACGCTCCGCGGTATTTTCAGCGCAACAGCATTTATGGCTTCCGCGATGATCACGAGCGGTTCGCCTTCTTCTGCCGCGCCGCGCTCGCGGCCTTGAAGCGGCTAGGGCCGCCGCCGGACGTGGTTCACGTCAACGACTGGCCGGGCGGTTTCGCGGCGGCCGAAATTCATGCGCGTCGTGTTTTCGATCCCTACTTCGCCGCGACGCGGACGCTCTTTTCCATTCACAATCTGGCTTATCAGGGTGGGTTCGATCCGCGTGATCTGGAGTGGCTGGGCTTCGCTTGGGGCGAAGTTCACAACGCTTTTCTGATGGACGGCGCGGCCTCTTCGTTGAAAGCGGGGCTGATGCTAAGCGACGCACTCTCGACCGTCAGCCGTCGCTATGCTTATGAAATGCAGACGCCCGGACAAGGCTACGGCCTGGATTGGGTGTTAAGGATGCGGAGCGAGCGACTGATCGGCGTTACCAACGGCGTCGATTACGACGTGTGGAACCCGGCGACCGACCCGCATCTCGCGGCCAATTTCAGCGCGGACGATCTGTCGGGCAAGCGCGCGTGTAAGCTGGCGCTGCTGCGTCGTTTTCATCTACCCGAAGAGCCGGACCGCCCGCTGATCGCGATCATCTCGCGACTCGTCGCCCAAAAAGGCTACGACTTGATCCGCGACGCGGCGGGCGCGATCCTTGAAACAGGAGCTTTTTTCGTCGCACTCGGCGCGGGGGCGCAGGTGTACGAAGACTTTTTGCAACGCTGGCGCGACATCGCGCCGCACCGCATCGGAATTTATAAGGGTTACGCGGGCGAACCGCTCGCGCACCAGATCGAGGCGGGCGCTGATATGTTCCTGATGCCCTCGCTCTACGAGCCATGCGGGCTGAACCAGATGTACAGTATGCGCTACGGCACCGTGCCTATCGTGCGCGCGACGGGTGGACTTGACGACACGGTGGAGAACTTCGACCGCACGCGCGGCAGCGGCAACGGCTTCAAGTTCGGCGAGTACTCGGCGCGCGGGATGCTTGGCAGTATCTACGAGGCGCTGCTCTGTTATGCCGAACCCGAAGTGTGGCGGCGCGTTCAGCTAAACGGGATGCGCGAGGACAATTCGTGGCAGGCCGCCGCGCGCAAGTACGTCGAGTTGTACCGTGCGGTGCTGCGCTTGTGAAACAGTCGTCACGGAAACGTGCGCGCGTCACATCGGATTTGAGACTTCGCCGGTTTATTTTTATCGTGTGAGGGGCGGGCGAACACCGGCGACGAAGCACGCCCTCGCGCATTGATTCAAACAACACGCAAGGAGAATTATTCCCATGAGTGAACATGTTACCGATGTCAGCGACAACAGTTTCGAGCAAGACGTCTTGCAGTCGGACAGCCCTGTGCTGGTGGACTTTTGGGCGGCGTGGTGCGCGCCGTGCCGGATGCTGGCCCCGACCGTCGAGGCAGTGGCGGAGAAATACACCGGCAACGCGCGCGTCGTGAAATTAAATGTTGACGAGAACCCGTCCGTCTCGCAGCGTTACGGCATTAAAGGCATTCCGACGCTGATCCTGTTTAAGAACGGCAAGGAAGAAGAGCGTGTCGTCGGCGCGACGAGCAAGGAAGCCATCTCGCGCATGATCGAGAAGCACATCGCCGCCACCGGCGCTAACGCTTAAGACTCAACCGACAAGACGAGCGCGGGCACGCGAACACCAGCGACGCGGCCCGCGCTCTTTTCTTGAGTTCTCGGTTTCACGGCCCACGCTTGAGCCATTTGCGCCGGGCAGCTTTTCGACCGGAGTGTTCAGCGACAACTTAGATCGGTTTTCAATTCAGGGTATGGAATATCCGCAGAACTTGAACCATTCGCGAGCATCAGATTCTGTGATCGTCGCGAGGGCTTCTTTGATCGCTTGAACAAGCGCGTCGTAACTTCTGGCTTTTGCGCGTCGCAAATAAGTCTTGATCTTTGACCAGCAGCGCTCAATCGGGTTGTAGTCTGGCGAATAAGGTGAGAGGTACTCCAAGCGTGCGCCGCGTGCGGCAACCAATTCATCAACTCCTTCGACTTTGTGCGACGAGAGATTGTCCATGAGCAGAATGTCGCCCGGGCGCAGTGTGGGCCCTAGCATTTGGTCCAGATAGAGCTTCAAGATTGCACCGTTGATGGCGCCTTCCAACACCCACGGGGCTTGCCACCCATTCACTCCGAGGACGCCAATCAGAGTGTAGTTGCGACCGTAGTCTGACGGGATGTATTCGACCACTCGCTGGCCGG
>JACCRA010000363.1 GCA_013813825.1 Pyrinomonadaceae bacterium
GCTTCGATGTCTTGCTCGCGCAGCACAATCGCGCCCGCGTTGTTCTCCGGCTCGGTGCTGACCAGTCCTTCCGCCGCCACCATCACTTCTTCCGCCGCAATCGTCACGCCTAAAGTGATGTCAACCGGCGTCGCCCGTCCGGTAATGACTTCGGTTTCGGCGTTCTCGTAAGGCGCGAAGCCGGAAGCCTGCGCCCGCACGGTGTACACGCCCGGAACGAGTCCGGCGAGAACATACACGCCCTCATCGTTGGTCGTGACGGTCTTTTCCTCGCCGCTCGCGTCCATTGCCACAACGCTCGCGCCGACGATCACGCCGCCGAACTCGTCCTTGACCACCCCGCGTAGCGCCCCCGAAGTTTGTTGGGACAGCCCCACACCGGCGCAGAGAGCCAGCACGAGCGCCAGATTAAAAATTCGCTTTGATACTTCGCTAAACAAAAACATTGTTCTCCCTCAAAATCAAAACCATCAATAATTCGCGTCAGTGCGATAATCCGACGATACAATTTTTCAATCTTGATGAGATCGGCGAGGCACCAATCTGGTCTGGGACAAGCCGCCGAAGCCCCCACGGGCGTTTCAGGTTAAGGCTCAGAACGCTTGCGCTCTTGGTGCCGGGCGTCGCGCTCCGCAACTTTGGCGTCAAAAATCAGTTGCTGTTCGGGCGTTAGCACCGCGCGAATGCGTGACCGTGAATTTTGGCGCATCGCGTCGTGACGCGGGCGCGCTTCCTCGCGAAGTTTGCGGTACTCGTTGCGCGTCTCGTCGAGGATGACGCGCACCTGCGCCGCTTGCGTGTTGTTGAGGTTCAGATCGCGACGCAGCTTCTCTAAAAAATCGCCACGCTCTCCGTCGCGCCGCCGCCCATAATGACGCCCGCCGTCGGCCAGCGAGCGATACACCCCGTCGAGCGACGCGCCGGTTACACAACCAAGCACGAAGACGCCCACCACCACCAACCACATTTTGAGTCGGTTTCCAGCTAGTTGATTCATTTGGGCGCCTCCGGCTCAACGCCGCTGATAATCGAGTCGAACATTTCATCGTTTGTGAGGGCATCGCGTTCGTCGAACACGATGCTTTCGATCCGGGCTTCATTCGCGGCGAAGAGGTCTTCGTTGTCAAGAGTTGGTTGAGTCAAAGCATTGCCGCCGCCGAACCAGAACATGCTGAAAGCCAGCGCCGCCGACAACGCCATCGCGGGCACGGCACGACGCGCCACTAGCAGCAAGCTCAACCAACTGTCACCCGCCGCCGCGCGCCGCTCCTGCTCGGCATTGATCGAAGCGCGCACGCGCGCGTAAAGGAAGGGCGACGAGGCAATGTTTTCCGCTTCTGCTTCGCCGCTGTGCGACGAGGCGGCGCGCAACACCTCCCGACCCATCCGGTCGAGGAGTTCATCCAGTTGGCGGCGATCTTTACTTTTGAACATGATTTTTAACCTGAACTACGGGAAAGCGTGCGACCGCCTCACACCGTTGAAAACGGACGACGCACGCCAGCGGTTACATAAATTTACCGAGCACGCGGCGCAGCGACGCCCGCGCGCGATGCGCCCGCACTTTAACTTTCGACGCGGACCAACTGGTGAGCTTGGCGATCTCCGACACTGACAATTCCTCCACGTCGAGCAGTTCAAGCACGAGGCGATCTTCTGGCGACAGCCGGGCGAGCAGTTTCACGGCGAGGTCGCGCGACACGGCCACTGATTCAATGCCGCCGCCCGCTTCCGCCGCGCTGAGGTTGTTCTCAAGCCACCCGACTTCCTCCGCCGAGAGATCGGCGACGTTGCTTTCCGGTCGCCGCTTGAACCGTCGCAACTCGTCGTAACTGCTGTTAAAGGCGATCCGCGCGAGCCACGAGGCGAAGGACAATTCGCCATCGCCCGTAAAGCTGTCAAGCGCGAAGTAGGCTTTGGTAAAACTCTCCTGCACGATCTCTTCGATTTGCTCGCGCTGCCGGAAGAAACGCCCGGCGATGAGGGCGACGCGCCGCCGGTGGCGATTAAAGAGTTCCTCGAAAGCCGCCTCGTCTCCGCCGCGCACGCGGGCAACCAGCGCGGCATCCGACAGCTCGCCGATTGATTCCACGGGCGGATGAGAGGTTGCAAGGTCGGCAATGTCTGGAACTTCGGCGATGGCGCTAATCTCTGCTCGACTTGAGCGCAGCAGCAGACGGCCGCTGATACCGACGACCGCCTTTGTCTGATCGGCTAAACACAGAAGCGCCTGCTGACTCATGCGCGGAAGACAACGCTTCGACGAACACGAGTCCGCAGGCGGTCATTGTGCCGGAATCTCAAACGACGCCGTGCCTCGACACGCGAGCGACAGGGCTGCTTCTCTCGCGCGCCAAGTCATATATTACGGCGCGGCGCGCTTAGTCGTCTAAAGTCACGCCACCACCGGCCGTTCTGCGCTGTGTGTGCCGCTCCCGCCGCCGTTGCTCGCGCTGCTGGCGTTGGGCCGCGAGTTGGGCTTTCTGTTCCGGCGTCAGCACCGCGTAGACTTCCGACATCATTCGCGCGTGAGCCACTTCCATCTCGACGTGCAGATTAGCCCGCGCCTGCGCCGCTTGGCGCACCGCCGTTTCATTAAAGGCACCGTCGCCAAAATTGTCGGCCCCGTTTTGGCGCGCCGCACGCCCCTGCTCATGCAGACTCTTCGTGCTTTCGCGATGGCGCGCGGTGATCTGTTCGATCTGCGCCTTCTGGGCGTCGGTCAGATTAAGATTCCGCGCGAAAAAGCCCAGCCCCTTCATCCCGCCGTGTTTGCCGCCGTGCCGCCCGTCGTGACGGCGACCGCCGCCGTGTTCTTTGCCGCCTTCATTTTGCGGCGCGCCCTGCGGCTGTTGCTGCTGCGCGAATCCGAGACTTGCGCCAACTGTCAACGAACCCGCCAGCGCGAGACCGCCCAAGATTCTCTTTGTGTTAGCTAAACGCATATTCGTGAAACCTCTTTCGTACTTTTGAATGTTGACTTCAGCCGCCTGCCACACCGGGAGAAGCGAGTGCGCCAAATTCGGCCTTACACAAAGTCAAAGACGACCGGGGCACAGTCGCGGTTACGCTTATTTCAGCGGGCGACGTTACGTTTATTTCGGCGGGTGACGCGGCTCACCCTTTTTGCTCCGCCAGATGCTTAATGTGGTCGAGCACGCGCAGGTGAATTTGGTGAATGATGTGGTCTGACCAGAGATGCCAGTACGCGCCGGGCCAGAAGCGGTTCTCGTACCACGTCGTGCCTTCAAGCAGCGTCGTGCCGTCGGACAGTGGCGTTAAAAGAAACTGACCCCGCCGCGAGTGGAGATAATTTTCGAGGTGCGGCGGCCGCAAGTCGTCGTAGGGTGATACCTCTTGCATGACGGGCGGCTGCGCGGTGACGCCGAAGCGCAGGAGGCGCGGCTCGTCCCAGACCTCAATCGGCTCGACGAACGCGCCGGTCGAAAAGACGCAGCGGCGGACGGCCCCGACGCCGCGCCCCTCAATTTCGGCGCGGACGGGGTAGGCGATGCCGGTGCGAAAAAGTCGCTCGTCAGGCGGCGGCAGTTCGGTGAATGCGACGAGATTCGGCCAAATCTTTTCGGGCGAGGCATTGATGACGACTGAGGTTTTGACTTCGTAGAGCGGCGGCGAGAATTGCGCTCGATGTTCCAGCAGCATGAAGACGGGGAGCGCGAGGACGGCGAGCGCGCAAGTCTGGAAGGCGGCGCCGGCGGAATAGTCCGGCCGGCGCTGAATGACATAGCCAATAAAACCGCCGAAGACCGCGAGTACAGCTCCGAGCGGCGCGGCCATCACGAGGCAGATCACGCCTTCGATGGCGAACACGAGCAGGGCGAGACTGACCAGCGCGATGGAGAGCAACGAAACCGCGAGACAACCGCCAAGCGAGCGCGGGCGGTGAAAGCCATAGAGCAACGCCGACGTGAGGCCGAGGAAGAAGGGCAGGCCGACGAATAATCCCCAGCCGTAGTCTCCGAGCGTGCGGACACTCAGGAGCGTTGCCCCAATCGCCAGCGGCACCATCACCAGCAAGCTCATCGCCGCGCTTCCGAGTTGGCTGTCGGGGATCATCCGTCCCAGCGTGTTCGTCAAACGCTCGCCGAAGTTCGAGCGAGAGCGTTCTCCGCCGGCGGCACGTGGCGGCACTAGACCGAGGAGCAGGAAGAAGAACAGATTGAGGAACGGCATGAAGAAAAATGCCACCATCCACGAGGGCAGCCCCGCCGAACGCAGGCGGCGCAGTGTGAGCACCACGCCCGTCCAGATGAACGGCAACGCGACGGCGACGAGCAGGCCGTAAAACTTCCAGCGCGCGAACGGCGCGTCGTCAATGCCGCCCGGCTCGTCGAAGAACCAATAGTTGACGAACGGCCACGGGCGGTCAAAAGTGATCCCGATCACACGATCAATGTTGTGTTTGACGGCGAAGAGGATAAGGCCGATAGCAACATACTTACCGCGGCCCACAGTGCCGCGCCAGTTCCACAGATCGGACGGTTGAAATGCCATCTGCTGACTGCTCCTTTGTTTCGGGCAATGGTGTTTCGGGCAGGCGCGCAAAAGAGGGGGCGTGCACTGCTAACAGCTTTCGGCCTGCGAGGTGAGACTGAACGCGCGTATAGTGCAAATAAGTCGTTGTCGCGTCAAGGCCTTCTGTGGTACACAATGCGAAAAGGCTATTGCGTTTGAAGTAGTGGCGGCCGGCGGTCGCGCATTGTCAGTCGTGTTAGACATCTCTCCAATTTAGTGCTGGCTTAAGCTGCGGGCGGAATTTTTTAGAAAGGAAGTGCGCGGTGATCAACGACGAGTGAGGGGTCCAAGCCACGCGTTGCCGACTCATTATTCATCACCCATTACTGCTCACTGTTAAAACCATGTCACAAAGCGTTACGTCGGAACAGCGGGGCGGACCGCGCTATGTCATCTCATTGCCGGTGCGCGCCGAGTGGGACGATGACAAATCAGGCGAACACATCGTCGAGGAAGGCGAGACCGAGAACGTCGGCCCGGCGGGCGCGCTCGTCCACCTGCGACACCTGCCGAACGTCGGCGACCGCGTCCAACTCGCGGTGCTTGACGACGAGCAGCAGACGCGCTTGCAAACCGTCGCCGAAGTCTTGCGGATCGAGCGCAATCCGGCGCAACCCTTGGCCGCGCTGCAATTGATGAACGCGCTCGACGAATGGCGCGGGTTGATCTGGGAGCCTTCGGCTCCGCACTTGCAGGCTTATGCGCTGGACTACGATCCGGATGATCTCTAATCTGAATCGAGTTGACTGTTGTGAGCGGTAGTAAAAGGAACAGCGCTGACGAGGAAGAATTCATTAACCGATATCTCCCGGCTAGCTTTGTCTCCCTCTTCCATTTGAGAGCGGCTCGCGGCCAATTTGGTTCAAGGGGAGTTTAAGCGACATGTCCGAGCACAATCCACAGCAGAGTGAGATTCAGCAGGCAGCCGAAACCATGGCCGTCGCCACGACCGAGGCGTCCGGCATCCAGACACGCGGCATTCTGCGGGTGATCCTGATCGTTCTCACGGTGGCGGCGTTCATCTGGGGACTGTACCTGCTCGAAGGCGTGATCCTGCTGGTGGTGCTGGCGATCTTTTTCGCTTACCTGATCTCACCGCTGGTGCAGATGGTACAGCGGCCGTTCAAGCTGCAAGACGGGCGCGAGCGCATGATGCCGCGCGCCGTGGCTATCGGCATCGTCTACCTGCTGATCTTCGGCTCCATCGGGATCGCGCTCTACTTGCTGGTGCCGCGCCTCGGCACGCAGATGAACGAATTCGTCAAACAGTCGCCAGCTTATCTGACGAACGCGCGCGCCCGTGCCGCCAGTCTTAATCGGTATTACGAGAGCCTCAACTTGCCAATCGCGATCCGCGACGAAGTTAACGAGGCCGTGACGGGCGGCTTCGACCGCGCCACGACTTACATCGAAGAGGAGACGCCGGGACTGGTGGCGAAAGTGCTCTTCAATCTCCCTTTCCTGATCCTGATTCCGATTCTTGCCTTCTTCCTGCTGAAGGACGCCGACAGCTTTCGCCGCTCGGCGCTGCAACTACTGCCGCGCGGGCGGCTGCGCTGGCGCGGCGACGAGTTCTTTCAGGATGTCAACAGCACGCTCGCCGCCTACATCCGCGCGCAACTCACGGCCTGCCTGCTGATCGGCGTCATTTGCAGCCTTGGCTTCTTCCTGCTCGGCGTTCCCTACTGGCTCGCGCTCGGCATTATCGCAGGCTTGTTTGAATTCATTCCGCTGGCTGGCCCGCTCGTCGTCGCCGTGTTGGCGGCGTTGGTCGCCAGTTTCAACTCGCCCGCGCTGGCCGCCGCCGTGCTCGCCTTCCTCGCCGTGCTCCGCATCGTCCATGACTACGTAATCTACCCGCGCATCATCGGGCAGGGCATTCACCTGCACCCGCTCGCCGTCGTGCTCGCGATTTTATGCGGCGAACAGTTGGCAGGCTTGGCCGGCATCTTCCTCGCCATCCCGGTCGTCGCCATCGTCTCCGTCACCTACCGCCATTGGATGGAACATCGCGGCAGTAGCGGCCTCGTCGCCGATCTCTTGCAGCCCGCCGAAGCGGCCGTCACCGCCGCAGCAGCAACTCCCCAACCGCAAGCCAGCGCCACACCTGCCTCGGGCGTCAGCGCCGGATGACTTAGCGGCCCGCGACGCTGGCAACGACGCGCACGAGGTCTTGGGGATCGACGGGCTTGGCGACGTGCGTCTGGAAGCCGGCTTCGAGGGCCCGGGCATGGTCTTCGACGGTGG
>JACCRA010000406.1 GCA_013813825.1 Pyrinomonadaceae bacterium
AACCAAGACTGTTCCCGTCGCGCCGATCAAGACCATCGCGGTGTTGCCGTTTGCCAACACGAGCGGCGATCCGAACACGGAACACCTGTCGGATGGAATCAGCGAAAGCCTGATTAACAGCCTCTCGCAACTGCCACAGTTGAAGGTCATCGCTCGCAGCTCCTCCTTCAAGTACAAAGGCAAAGAGGTTGACCCGCAGGATGTGGCACGTGCTCTGGGCGTCGGGGCGATAGTGACCGGGTGGATCGTCCAGCGCGGCGACAATCTGCAAATCAGCGTCGAGCTGATGAATACGAGTGATAAGACGCAGATGTGGGGCGAGCAGTACCATCGCCGGGCGGCGGACTTGCAGACGGTACAGGCGGAGATCGCGCGCACCGTCTCGGAGAAACTGCGCTTGCGACTGACGGGCGCGCAGCAGCAGCAACTAACTAAGCGCGCGACCGAGAACGCGCAGGCTTACCAGCTTTACTTGACCGGAGTGTTCCATCAAAGAAAGGGGAATATAGAGGGTTACAAGAAAGCCCTCGACTACTTCGATCAGGCAGTCGCGCTTGATCCGAACTTTGCGCTCGCCTTTGCTAGTATGCCTGCGGTCTATTTCAACCTTGCGTCAACAAGCGGACTCGATCCCAAAGAGGCTATGGCGAAGGGGAAGGCGGCGGCGCAGAAGGCGCTGGAACTGGATGCGACGCTCGCGGAGGCGCACAGTGGGCTGGCGTCTATCAAACGGCAGGAGTGGGACTGGTCGGGCGCTGAGAGCGAATATAAGCGAGCCATCGAGTTGAACCCTAACCTCGCAGGGGCTCACAGCGGTTATGCGCTTTATTTAACAGGCTTGGGGCGGACAGCAGAAGCACTGGCAGAGAACAAACGAGCACAGGAGCTTGATCCTCTCAGAATTACCTCTAAGGCAAATGAGGGGGGTATTTTATTAAGCGCACGCCGGTATGATGACGCTTTGCAAGTGTTTCAGAATGTCATCAAGATGCAGCCCGACTACTTCTTAGCGCACATCGGTCTCGGCCAAACGTATGCGGCGAAGGGAATGTACGCGGAAGCCATCAATGAGTATCAGACGGCGACCAGCCTTAACGGTGAGACGACGGGCGGCTTGATTGACCTTGGCTACGCTTACGCCATGTCAGGCAAGCGCGCTGAGGCGCTCGCTATCCTGAACAAGTTGAAGACGAGTAAAGGATACGTCTCGCCCGGCGGGTTGGCTACTCTCTACGCCGGACTGGGCGACAAAGAGGCAGCTTTCCAGTCGCTCGAACGAGCCTACTCAGCGCACGACATCCGACTGCTATCCCTCAAGTTTGATCCGCACTATGACAGCCTGCGCTCAGACCCGCGCTTTCAGGAGTTGCTGCGGCGCGTCGGGCTGCCGCAGTAAGCGATTCTTGCGGCTGCACCTGATCGTTAGGCGTCAAGTTAATTGAGCGGACTATCACGGATAATGCGGCGGCGAAAAACTTTTTCCAACGGATGACCTTTTCAACCACCCGTTCCGGCGTTATGTGATGAGAGGAGAACAACCATGAACCCTAACCCGCCCTACCAGAATCAGCCGCGCGTCCAGCAGCAGCGGATGGCCCAGCACAGAATCGTTGACGAACAGCAGCAGGGGCTGGTCGTCTCCACCTTCGCGCACCCGAACGAGTGGCAGGCGCGCAGTCAGGTGGTCTGGAACATGCAACACACCAATCTGCCCGCTCTGGTTTACGCCGCCGCCTTCAACCCGAACGGTGTGGAGTCTTTCGAGTTCTTCCCCACACAGGCCTTCTTCTGGCTCGAAGGCGATTACGGAACCGTCCCCATCGGGCAGAACTCACATGGACTGGTGCGAATGCCGCCGAGGCCCGCGCCGGACGCTTTGGCCAATCTGGTGATCCCGAATTTCCGCGGCGACCGGCAGAATTTGCGCGTCACGGGCGTGTGGCCGGTGCCGAACCTTTGGCAAATCTTCAACGATCCCCCACCACAGCAGGGCGAGAGCCTCATGGCGCGCGTCGAATACGAGGAGCACGGGCGCGCCATCGAGGAGGAATTTTACGGCGTGTGTGAGTGGGTCCCGGCGTCGGGGCAGTTGAACTGGGGCTTCGGGCGGCTCTTCAGCTTTCGCGCCGAGCGCGGGCAACTCGACGCCCTGCGCGAGACGTTCTGGCGGATCGCCGGCTCGCTGCAACCCAATCCGCAGTGGAAGCAGCTTTACGAGCAAATCGCGCAGCAGTTAATGGCGGGGTTCAACGTGCGCGTTGGGCAAACATACGAGAGATTCGCGAGGGAACGAGAAATGGGCCGCCAGAACATCGCCTACAACGAGCAACTCAACAACCAGCGCACCGCTCAGGTCAACGCGAGTATCGAGCAGCAACGGCAGTTAAACCACGAACGGTCGCAGCATCACTACACCCCCCAAGACGCCTTCGGCGACGCGCTGATGGGCCGCACCGCCTTCCACGACCCGAACAGCACCGAGGGCAACTACCATTACGAGCAGGGCCACCCC
>JACCRA010000413.1 GCA_013813825.1 Pyrinomonadaceae bacterium
CGTCTGCTCGACGAGATCGCCGATCAACTCTTCAAACTTGTCGCGCGTCAGCGTCTTGTTGAAGTGCTTCGGCCCCGTCGGGTCGGCGGCGATGAACGGCAAATTGATGTTCGTCTCCGTCAGCGAAGACAATTCGCACTTCGCGCGCTCGGCCGACTCTTTCAGGCGTTGGAGGGCCAGTCGGTCGGCACGGAGATCGATGCCCGTCTCCATCTCAAACTGCACGACCATCCAATCAATGATCCGCTCGTCGAAGTCTTCGCCGCCGAGGAAGGTGTTGCCTGAAGTCGCTAACACCTCGAACACGCCGTCGCTCATTTCGAGGATCGAAACGTCGAAAGTGCCGCCGCCCAGATCGTACACGACGACGCGCTCCGACTCGACGCGGCCCAATCCGTAGGCCAGCGCGGCGGCCGTCGGCTCGTTGATAATGCGTTCGATTTTGAGGCCGGCGATCTTGCCCGCGTCCTTCGTTGCCTGCCGTTGCGTGTCGTCGAAATATGCGGGGACGGTGATCACCGCTTCGGAGATCGGCTCGCCGAGGAAATCTTCGGCGGCGGCCTTAAGCCTTTGGAGCAAGATGCCGGAAATTTCCGGCGGACTATAAACGCGATCCTGCACGCGGATGCGTGCGTCGCCGTTCTGTGACTCGATGATCTCGAACGCGGAGGATTCGCGCGCCCGGCGCACTTCCGTCGAATTGAGTTTGCGGCCAATCAGACGCTTGACGGCATAGACCGTGTTGGCCGCATTCGTCACCGCCTGCCGCTTCGCGATCTGCCCGACCAGCCGCTCGCCCTTGTCCGTGAAGCCGACAACCGAGGGCGTCGTCCGCCCGCCTTCCTTATTCGGAATGATCTGCACTGCGCCGCCCTCAAGCACCGCGACACAACAGTTCGTCGTCCCCAAGTCAATGCCAATAACTTTTCCCATAATTTAAATGCTAAATGCTGAACGCTGAGTGAAGAGCGAGGTTGTCTGTCACTCAGTACTCATCACTTCGTAGAGACTTTAACTAGTGCCGGGCGGAGGAGTTTGTCGCCGAGGCGGTAGCCGCGGACGACTTCCTGTATGACGGTGTCGGGGGGGAGAGTTTCTGACACTTCGGTTGCGATGGCTTCGTGGACATGCGGATCGAAATGCTGGCCGGCGGTGGCGACGGGTTTCAGTCCGAGATTTTCCAGTACGCCGTTGAGTTGCTTGTTGATCAGTTCGACGCCGTGCAGGAAATGGCGAAACTCTTCGGACTCCTCAGCCTTGACGGTCGATTCGGTGTCAATCGCCCGCCGGAGATTATCGACTACGGGTAACAACTGCTTAACAACTTCGCCAACCGCGCGCTGATAAGTTTCGACGCGCTCGCGTTCGATCCGCTTGCGATAATTGTCGAAATCGGCCTGCCGCCGGGCGAGCGTCTCCTGCAACTCTTGACGCTCAGTTACCGCCTTCTTCAATTCATTCTCAACCATGCCGAGTTCGGCCTGCGCGGCCAGTACTTCGGCCTGCATCGCCAGCGAAGAACCGCCCGCGCCACCCCGCGCTGGTTCAGGCCGCGCCGCCGCAGTGGGCATTGAGTGCGCGCCGCGCGATTCGAAAAAACTGGCGCTCACTTGGCGCGTTGTGTCCTTGTCTTCGCGATTCTCCGGCAAGTCTGAGTTTTGCGGCCCGCCAGCAACGTCTTCTGTGTCGGCCGCTTCATGCCCCCCCGCGCTGTCCTGCTCCTGTCCGCGGTCAATGCGGCGCTGCATTTCCGTCGCGTCTTCGTAGCTCGAGGCACGTCCGAGTTCGCCCGGCGTCAGTTCCCCGTCGTCCGCATCATCTTGCTCGGGGGCTGTTGCCAAATCCTCGTCCGGCTCGTCGTCAACGAACCGCACGGGAATGCGTCCCGGCGTCTGGCTCTTGTTGTTAATCATCGACATCTGCCTCTGTGTGTTCGACGCGCCGACACGCCGGCGACCGAATCAAAGTTAAGACCGCGACGGGCCTTCGTAAAAAACGCGCTCCACGAGTTGCGCGACGTGATTAACCACGGCCATCATCCGCGCGTATTCGATCCGCATTGGCCCGACGACGCCCAGCGTCCCGGCCACTTCGCCTGTGCCGATGCGATAGGGGGCCGTAAAGAGCGCGCACGATTGCATGGCCGGCGTCGCCGACTCGCGGCCGATGACGACACGCACGCCGCCGTAGGCGCTCTCGCGCGCGATACACTCGTTGAGAATTCTCACGAGCCGCGACTTCTCTTCCAGCGTTCGGAACAGTTCACGCAATCGCTCAATGTCCGTGAAGTCTGAATTGCTCAGAAAATTCGAGGCTCCGTCAACATACACGTCGCCCGTCTCGCCCGCCTCGCCCTCCAAGCTCCGCTCGCACAACATGATTGCCCGGCGCAGGAGAATGTCATACAGCGTCTTCTCCTGTTGCATCAGGCGCAAAATATCAGCACGGATCGTCAACAGGCTTTTGCCGCCAAACTCGACGTTCAAATAGCGGGCCGTGCTGTCCAACTCTTCCTGCGTGATCGGCTCTTCAATGCGAACCACCCTGTTCTGGACGACATGTTGAGAGAAGACCAGTACGACGAGGATGCGCCCATCCGAGAGGTTCAAAAATTCGATGTGTTGTAAACAGTTGTCAGCCAGCGACGGCGAAATAATAATGCCGACATTTTTCGACATCGAAGACAGCAGCCGCGAAACCCGTTCCATCACTCGGCCGGGCGTCGCGCCTTCCGCCCACTCGTTGCCAAGCATTCGGTCAATGACTGCCAGATCGACGCGCGATAAGCGCGTATCGCTAATCATGTGATCCACGTAAAAACGATAGCCTTTGTCCGTTGGGACGCGACCGGCGGAGGTGTGCGGCTGCTCGACCAGTCCGGCTTCCTCCAATTCCGCCATCACATTGCGGATCGTCGCCGGACTCCACCCGGCGACGCTCGCGGAATGCGCGGCCAGAGTTTTCGAGCCGACCGGCTCTCCCGTCACTAAATGTTCCTGAATGATCGCGGACAGCACGGCCTGACCGCGCGCGTCGGGCAGACGGTGTGGCAGAGAGGGTGTGTGATAGTGACCGTGATTAGCCATTTCGATAAAAACAGGGCGGCAATACCAGAGCTTTAGCCTTCAAGAGCGGGGCCTCCCGACACGGCTTCATCAATTCAATACCGCCCGTGCTATTGCCTGTCAAGAGTATAATTTCCTGTTCACTTACGCCCGCAGTCGAGACGAGAAGCGGTGTCCAGTATAACGGATGCTGGAAATCGCGCGCAAACTTGGCCACCCGCACCTTTCGCCTGCTCAATTTGCCTAGTCACAGCTATGTGAAGCACACGCTACACTTAGCTCCTTCTGGCAGAGCTGATGGGCAACATTTATCTAAATCTTGAAATGACTAGGCTTAAACTACTAACGATTTGGTGCGTCGATTATAGTCGCCACGCCTTTCGTCTTCAATTGAAGAGCCTACAACCGCTTACAGGAAGGGGACCAATTAGTGTTTGACGGCGCTCGCGCGCGTCCGTAAGATAGGGCACTTCTCCACGAAGTAATAAGATTCTTTCCAAGTTTTGGAGAGGAGCACAGGTAGTCGGCGAAAAGTCAACTTCGCCGGGGATTCGGTGTCTTGTTTTTGGCATATAATCATGGTCGCCCTGTCTGACATTCAAACACGTTTTACGTCGCTCTACGCTGACGCTTTTCGCCAACTTGACCCCAAGCGCCCGCCGCCGCCAATTGAGGTCAGGTTGTACCCCTATGCCGGCTTGAACCACACAATTCGCCTGCGCGGGGGGCGCGTTTACGTCCGCGTCTCGGACATTTTCCGCGACGCTCCGATGAACGTGCAGCGGGCACTCGCCTTCATTCTCGTCGCGAAGCTGCTGCGCCGCCGCACGCCGCAGTTTCAGGACCGCGTCTATCGCGATTTCGCGTGCACGCCGCAAATCCTGCGCGCATCAGACATCGCACGCCGCCGGCGCGGACGCAAAATCATCTCATCGGCGCGCGGCGCTTTCTATAACCTCGAACGCATGTTTGAGCGGCTCAACCGGCGTTTTTTTGACGACCAACTCAAAAAGCCGACGCTCACATGGTCGCAACGCCGGACGCGCCGCATTCTCGGTCACCACGATCCGGTGCATCAGACCATCGTGATCAGCAAGACGCTCGACGCGCGCGATGTCCCTGAGTGGTTCGTCGAATATATCCTGTATCACGAAATGCTGCACATCAAGCACCCCGCGCGCATCATCAAGGGGCGTCGCTTCTACCACACGAAAACTTTTCGCGCCGAGGAGGAAAGATTTCCTTACTACGTCGAGGCGCAGGAATGGCTCGAGCGCATCTCGCTCAAACGCCGCACTCATCAGCGAGCGCGAGCGGCTTGACGGCCTCTCGTGGCTCGCGAAAATTTTCTGAAACTTTGCCCCCCTCGCTTCGTTTAATCGGGCAGGAAGGTGGGCTCCTCCGAGAAGAGCGGGTGAGCGGCAGTCAAGAATGAAGTTCAAACTTGATTACCGCTCACCCGCTCTTTGTTGTGCCGTGCCAAAAAAATCCGTTAACGACTGGCAACCCTTCCGACTTGCGTTTCCCCCCTCGCGCCAAGCACCCAATCGCTCACTTCCAACATTTTGGAAACACTCCATTGTTGTTCTCGATCTTTTCGCAAAAGATGCTTTCCTGCCTTTGAACTCTAACGGCGTGCAACTGGACAAATCCGCCCCGGCCTCGCTAGACTACGCGGTTTATTGGAGCAGCAAGTCGGCGGCCTGCGGCAGTGTGCAACTTTTATCAATAACATTCTCAAGTAACACGGAGCGAGACGATTCTCATGGCAATTCCCGCAACTCAGATTCGACGCGGCATGGTGATCCTGTTTGAAGGCAATTTGTGCAAGGTGATCGACTTTCGCCACCACACGCCCGGCAATTTGCGCGCGATGGTGCAAACTAAACTTCGCAACCTTCGCACCGGAGCCTCCTTCGAGCACCGCTTCCGTTCTTCCGATACGGTAAACAAAGCGTCGCTCGAACAGCACGAGATGGAGTATCTCTATTCCGACGGCACCGGCCACCACTTTATGAACACGGAGAATTACGAGCAGACGGCGCTCTCCGCCGAAGACCTCGGTGACATGGCGCAGTGGCTCTCGCCCGGCCTGCGGATTCAGGTCGAATTTTACGAAGGCCGGCCCATCGGCATCGACCTTCCGCCCTCGCTTGAATTAACCGTGGTCAGCACCGAACCGACGCTGAAAGGCGCGACCGTCTCCAACGTCAACAAGCCCGCGACGCTCGAAAACGGCGTCACCATTCCGGTGCCCCCTTTCATCAACGAAGGCGACCGCATCCGCGTCGATCCCATCGAATCGCGTTACATGGAGCGCGTCAAGTAAAGTACTGAGTGCTGAAAGCTGAGTACGGAGTGAAAGACGAATGCTTTGATTCAGTACTCAGTACCCAGTACTCAGTACTCAGTTCTGATGTACTTTCTCTACAGCCTACTGCTCACCCTCGGTCTGTGCGCGCTGCTGCCTTTTTTTTTACTGGCGGCGTTGCGTCATGGGAAATATCTGACCGGGCTAGGTGGGCGGCTGGGCGGCGTTGAGCCGTTGGACACTGGCGGCCGTCCGGTAATCTGGCTGCACTGCGTTTCGGTCGGCGAAGCGCAGGCGGCCAGACCGTTGGCGCAAGCCCTCCGCTCCCGTTACCCTTCGCACGCGCTCGTCGTTTCGACCACGACCTTGACCGGGCAACAACTGGCC
>JACCRA010000416.1 GCA_013813825.1 Pyrinomonadaceae bacterium
GTGCTCGACTGTCGGTCGTTAGGGCTTTGGCTCTCCGTCACTCTGCTTGGGCAAGCCATAAAGGTAGTAGTCTATGTTAGTCGCCAGATCAGGTATTCCTGTGTCAACCGCGAGGTCTGAAAAATCCGCGGCAGGATCGTCCGCGCGTTCGTTGGCGCTAGTGATAGTGAGATTCACGCGCTCGCCTTCCTCTAAATTTAGCGGCTTGAGCGGGCGAAAGACGCCGTTTTCAAAGATTGCTTCAACTGCTTGGCTCATGACTTAACTCCTTCAAATTTTATAACTCAGGGCCACATCGTACCATCAGCGCCTATTTACTTCCCGCCGGTCATCAGTAAACCAATCTCTTCCAGCGTCGCCACTTTCGGATCGACCTCGCCGGCGAGGCGGCCTTCGTGGATGACGAGCAGGCGGTCGGCCAGCGCGGTCACTTCTTCCAGTTCGGCGGAGACGAGCAGGATGGCGCAGCCGGCGTCGCGCAGGGCGACGAGTTGGCGGTGAATGAATTCGATAGCGCCGATGTCCACGCCGCGCGTCGGCTGCGAGACGAGCAGCAGCTTTGGTTGCAGCGCGAACTCGCGCCCGATGATCAGCTTCTGTTGATTGCCGCCCGAAAGAGCGCGCGCCGGCAAGTCGGGGTTGCCGGCGGGGCGCACGTCGAAATCTTCGATGAGGCGCAGGGTGCGTTCGCGGATCGCCGCGTTGTCCATCAACACGCTGCCCACACCAGCGACGGCGGGGCGGCGATAATGCACGCCGAGGACGGAGTTTTCCGAGAGATCGAAATCGAGCAGCAGGCCGCGACGGTGGCGGTCTTCCGGGATGTGCGCGATGCCCGACTCGCGCCGCCGTCGCGCATCAAGCCGCGTCACGTCGCGCCCCGCCATCTTGATCTCGCCGGAGACGTTGGCGGCGTCCGTCAATCCGGCGAGAGTTTCGATCAGTTCCGTCTGCCCGTTGCCTTCGACGCCCGCGACGCCGACGATCTCGCCCGCGCGCACCGTAAACGAGAGCTTATCCAGCCGCCGCGTTTTGTCGCGCCCGGTGACGGAAAGATCGCGGACGCTTAAGACCACCTCGCCCGCCTCGGCCGGCGGCTTCTCGATCCGCAGCAGCACGTCGCGCCCGACCATCAACCGTGCCAGTTCGGCCGCGCTTGTCTGGCGCGTTTGCACCTGCCCGACCACGCGCCCGTCGCGCATCACCGTCACTTCGTCCGAGATGGCGAGCACTTCCGAGAGCTTGTGCGTGATGATCACGATGGTCTGACCCTGCTCGCGCATCCGCCGCAGGATCGCGAACAACTCTTCGACTTCCTGCGGAGCCAGCACCGCTGTCGGCTCGTCCAGAATCAACAAACGCGCCTGCCGGTACAAAGCCTTCAACAACTCCACACGCTGCTGCTGCCCGACCGACAAATGCTCGATCAACTCATTCGGATCAATCGCTAATTTAAACTCTTCCGACAGCCGGCGAATCTCCGCCGCCGCTTTCCGCAGATCAAGCGACGCCGCCCCGCCCGGCTCCGCGCCCAAGACGATGTTCTCCGCCACCGTCATCGTCTCCACCAACATAAAATGTTGATGCACCATCCCGACGCCGAGAGCAATCGCATCATGCGGCGTCTTAATACTTCGCGCCGCTCCGTCAATCACGATCTCGCCCTCATCCGCCGTGTAAAACCCGTAAGCGATCCGCATCGCCGTGGACTTCCCCGCCCCGTTCTCGCCCACGATGGCATGAATCGTCCCCGGCTTGACCGTGATGCTCACGCGGTCGTTCGCCAGCACGTCGCCGAAGCGCTTAGTGATGTTTCGGAGTTCAAGCATAAAAGGGGTGTCGGGTGTCAGGTGCCGGGTGTCGGGTTAATGGGTGTTTTGGTGAGTGAATTTCTCAGCGCGTAGAGTTGCCGGCCTATTGACTGGGTGCTGTCGAAGTTTTGCATTAGTTGTTCTGGTGAAACGTATTCCAATCTTTTGGCGATTTCTAATTGGGTCTCTAATTCTGCTAATGACGCCTGAGCTATCGACAGGTGATGCAAGTATTCTTTCAAATGTTCTCTGGTGTGCCCCTCCGCTATATTTGAAGGGATTGAAACAGCCGCACGCTGCATCTGACTGCTGAGGCCGTATGTTTCTTGTTTCGGAAAAGCACGGGTGAGGCGATAGACTTGCTCGACTAAGTTCATCGCAGCCTGCCACACTCTCAAGTCGCGGTAACTTTTGACCATTGTTTCACCTCACAACTTCCGACTTCATTCAAACCCGACACCTGACACCCGACACCCGACACCCGTTTTATTTCGCCATCGCGTCCGTTACCTGTATCTCACCTTTAATGATTTTCTGCTTTGCCGCCTCGACTTCCTTAAGCACTTCGGGATCGATCAGCTTTTCATTATATTGGTCCATCGCGTAGCCGACGCCGTCGTTCTCTAAGCCATAGACGTGAATGCCGCCGTCGAATTTGCCGGCGGAGAGGTCTTGAATAATTTGATAGACGGCGTTATCGACGCGCTTGACCATGCTGGTGAGGACGTAGCCGGGCTTGACCCAGTTCTGGTTCGCATCGACGCCGATGACGAGCTTCCCGTATTGCTCGGCGGCGTCGAAGGCTCCGAGGCCGGAGTTGCCGGCGGCGGTGAAGATGACGTCCGCGCCCTTGCCGATCTGCGCGATGGCGAGTTCCTTGCCCTTGCCGGGGTTGTTCCATGCCGCGTCGTTGATGCCGACGTAGTTATCAATCACGCGAATGTTCGGATTGACTGACTTCGCGCCTTCGGCGTAACCGGTCGCGAATTTGTGAATCAAAGGGATGTCCATGCCGCCGATGAAGCCGACGGTGCCGGTCTGCGACTTCTTCGCCGCGATCATGCCGACGAGATACGAGCCTTGATGCTCTTTGAAGACGAGCGAGGCGACGTTCTCCGCGAACTGCCCTTCGATGGGTTTGCCCTGCGCGTCGCGTTTCAAGATTACGCCATCGATGATCGCGAACTTGGTGTTCGGGTAGTCAGAAGCGACGTCCTGCATGATCGGCGTCTGCGCGAAGCCGACGCCGATGATCAGATCGTAGCCGCGTTCGGCGAAGGCGCGCATCGCCGGCTCGATGGAAGTCGGGTCGCCCGGCTCCACGTCGCGCAACAGAATCGGAAAATCAGCGGCGGCGCGCTTGACGCCATCCCACGCCGCCGCGTTGAACGAGCGGTCGTCTTTGCCGCCGATGTCGAAGACGATACCGACTTTCAGTTTCGACTGATCTTCGCTGGCGCGGCTACTGCCGCCATTGCAGGCCGTCAACATCAGCGCCGCCATGAGCAAACAGAGGGCGGCTGCGAGCATAACTCGACGTGAAATCTTCATACGGTAATGATGTCCTTAATCAGTGTGCGTGACTGCGCCGGGGAAGAATCTTCAATTGTGTACGCCGCGCGGAGACGAGCGACCGCGGCGGACTGCCCTTCGTCTCGACAGTGAAGGATGCCGAGCGCATCGCCCTCCTTCACCGCATCGCCGTGCTTAACTTCGGCGAGATAGCCGACGAGAGGATCGATCTCGTCTTCGACTTTCGCTCGCCCGCCGCCGAGCGCGCCAATGGCGGAGCCGATCTCGGCCGCGTCGATCTCCGTGATAAATCCGGCGCGCGTGGATTCTACCTGAACCTCGCGTAAGGCCGAAGTGAACAGCCGCGACGGATCATCACAGATGCGCGCATCCCCGCCCTGCGCTTCGACATTGCGCCGGAAACTCTCTAACGCCGCGCCGGATTCCAACACGCGACGCGCATGCATGCGCCCCGCCTCAAGTGTCGTCTCCACGCCCGCGAGCCGGAGCATCCGCGCTGTCAACTCAAGCGACAACTCCCGCACCGGCCCCGCGCCCTCGTGCGCTTCGCCGCGCAGAATCTCGATGCACTCACGCACTTCGAGCGCGTTGCCGACGGCGCGGCCGAGCGGCTGATTCATGTCCGTGATGAGAGCTTCCGTCCGCACGCCGCACGCATTGCCAGTTTGCACCAACGCCCGCGCCAGTTTTTTCGCCCGCGCTTCCTCGCGCATGAAAGCGCCCGTGCCGGTCTTCACGTCGAGCACCAACACATCTAATCCGGCGGCCAGTTTCTTCGACATGATCGAAGCGACGATCAGCGGGATCGCTTCCACCGTCGCTGTCGCGTCGCGTAGCGCGTAGAGTTTCTTGTCGGCGGGCGCGATCTCCGCCGTCTGCCCCATCATCGCAAAGCCGACATGTTGCAGCACCTCGCGAAACTCCGCGATTGAGAGTCTCACGCGATAGCCCGGAATCGATTCAAGTTTGTCGAGCGTCCCGCCCGTGTGACCCAAGCCGCGCCCGGAAATCATCGGCACACATAAACCGGCCGCCGCCGCCAGCGGCGCGATCACGAGCGAAGTCTTATCGCCCACGCCGCCCGTCGAATGCTTATCAGCTTTCGGCAGATCAACGTCGGAAAAATCGAGCGTCTCGCCCGAACGCAGCATCGCTTGGGTCAGAATGCGTTGCTCATCCTCGTTCATCCCGCGCCACAGCACCGCCATCAACAACGCCGTCGCCTGATAGTCGGCAAACTCTCCGTTCGTCACGCCCCGCACGAAAAATTCGATCTCTTCCGGCGACAGCGCGGCACCGTCTCGTTTCTTCCTGATAATGTCCCGTGGTTGCATCTCGCGATCAATCATTCCGCCGCCGCGCGCGTGAGCAGCACAATGGCTTGCGCCGTTACAGCGCGCCCTTCGCCGACGGCGTCCAAGCCCTCGCCTGTCTTCGCCTTGACGCTAACGCAGCCGGCACCGACTTCTAAAACGCTTGCCAACTGCTCGCGCATCCCGTCGATGTAGGAGCGCAGCTTTGGCCGTTCTAGTAACACGGTCGCATCGACGTTGACGATCCGATAACCGCTCCCAGTCGCCATCTCGACGACGCGGGCCAGCAGTCGCAAACTCTCAATCCCTTGCCACTGCGGCTCGCTATCGGGAAAGTGCGTGCCGATGTCGCCCGCGCACAGCGCGCCGAGGATCGCGTCCGTGATCGCGTGCGTCAAAGCGTCCGCGTCTGAATGACCTTCAGCGCCAAGCTCAGAGACAACGCGCACGCCGCCGAGGACGAGCGGCCGTCCCTCAACCAAGCGATGCGTGTCATGCCCGATGCCGATGCGAAACATGGAACAGTTTTCAGTTTTCAATTTTCAGAAATTAGATGGCGTTCGCAGTGTGGTCGCTCTCCTGATGTTCGCTAAACATGCGCCTTAGATGAGAGAAATAGATTAGCGCGATGATCATTCCTTCCAACAGGTTCGTGACGTAGCTCAGAGCGCCCGACCAACCGCCGCCCAGATAGTATCCATCCGTCAACCACGATGACAAGAGAATCGCCAGCACACCGCCTACGAAAAGCGACCGTCCTCACTTTTTTCCGAAGCACAGCCCGATTGAAGCGACGACGTTGAGGAAGGTTGCCGCGTAATAAATCAATCGTGGAATGTCGTCGAGGAAAGAATTGCCGGGGACATCGAGGGCGCTCTGGCCGGAATCGCTTCTTATGTCAGGCGGAAGGAACTGTTCGGGGAGTTCCGAAACGACCAGCAGGCCGAACGCCACGAACTGGTAGAGGACGACAAGCAGGCGGAATTGCTGTCTGGTCACGGCACAAGCCCCGATTTTCAATCGGCGAATTCTTTGAGCAGAACTTCCGCCAGCGCGAAATCTTCTGGCCGGGTAATCTTAATGTTGCGCGGGTGGCCTTCGACGATGGCGACGGGGATGCCCAACCGCTCGACGAGCGCGCTGTCGTCCGTCGCCGTGAGATTTTCGGAGAGAGCCGTCTCGTAAGCGCGGCGCAGCAGTTCGTAGCGAAAGCACTGCGGCGTCAGCGCGCGGCGCAAGCCTTCGCGTTCAAGTGTGCGCGCCACGCGCCCGTTATTGATCTCTTTGATCGTTTCGACAATTGGCGCGGCGAGGATCGCCGCGCCATGCGCTTGTGCTGCTCGCACCGTCTCGTCGATCTCATCAGGCGTAACGAACGGCCGCACGCCATCGTGAACGGCAACGATCTCGGCCGTCGTGGAGCGCACCGCTTGCAGCCCGCGCCACACGGACTCGGTCCGCGTCGCGCCGCCCGCTACCACGCGTGCGACTTTACGGATTTGATATTGTTTGAGCAACTGAAGCAGTGCGGAAGATTGTGCCGCCGGCCCCACCGCGAACACCTCTCCGATCATCGCGCTCTGCTCAAACCGCCGGAGGGTATGAATAATGACGGGCTCGCCAACCAACTCGCGAAACTGCTTCGCCCGTCCCCCGCCGCTGCCGTCCCCTCTTCCGCCGGCGCGCGTCCCCTGCCCGGCCGCGACGATGATGGCAACATTCATAGCAAGTCCAAAGTCCAAAGTCCAAAGTCAACCGCCTGCTTTCAGACTTTGGACTTTGGACTTTGAACTTCATCTCAGTCTTCGTGATCGATGCTGCGCTGGGTGGTACTGGCGGAAGCGGGCGCGCGC
>JACCRA010000425.1 GCA_013813825.1 Pyrinomonadaceae bacterium
CGCGCATAGCAAATTGCGTTGAGAGGTTTGATTAGGATTTGATTAAACGCTGGATGCACGCGAGCGAGCGGCGACATGTGGGGCGCGAAAATAACCGGCGGGTGCGCTCCTTCGAGTGGGGCGCGGAGCACATCATCGACCATGGCAACGGCGACGATTCGCGTCGCCTCGTCGCCCGCTATGCGCGGGAAGCGGTTGAGCGCAGCGACGAGTTTTACGCGTTACCGCCCATCACGGACTACCAACTGCACGCCGACAATTTATTAACGTGGACCAGTGCCGTCCGCACGCCGACGACTGAGAACAACACCGCCCGCGCCCGTTTTTTCCCCGAAGTCAGGAAAATCAATCAAGCCGCGCGCCCGCGCCGCGCCGTCGTGCTGCTGCCGCAGTGGAACGCCGGCCCCGAGAGCCACATGGAACTGGCGCGCATCCTCGCGCGGCTCGGCATTGCCGCCCTGCGCCTGACGCTCCCTTATCATGAGGCGCGCAATGAGCCGGGACTTCAGCGCGCTGACTATCTCACTTCGCCGAACGTCGGGCGCACGCTCCAATCAATGCGGCAAGGCGTGCTCGACGCCCGCGCCGCCATCAACTGGCTCTCCCAACAAGGCTACGAGAGCATCGGCATTATGGGGACCAGTATCGGCTCGTGCCTTGCGCTCCTCACCTTCGCTCACGAACCGCTGCTCAAGGCCGGCGTCTTCAACCACGTCTCCGGCTACGTCGCCGATGTGGTCTGGCGCGGCATCACCACGCAGCACGTCCGCGCGGGTTTCGGCGACGCGCTGACGCTCGAAGAATTGCGCGCGGCGTGGCTCCCAATCAGCCCGTTCGCTTACACCGAAAAGCTCAGGGCGTTCGGTCCGCGCCCCATGCGCTTCATCGCCGCCCGCTACGATCTGACATTCCCCATCGATCTCTCGCAAGACCTCATCGACGGCGTGCGCCGCGCCGGCCACCCACTCGACGTGGTCTGGCTTCCCTGCGGCCACTACACGCTCGGCCAAGCGCCGTGGAAACACATCGACGGCTGGAAGATCGTAACGTACCTGCGGCGGCACTTGAAATAAAGGGTGAAAGTTGCAGGATGAGGGATGAAGAGAAGGCAAACGGGAGACGGGGAGGTGGGGAGAAAGGGAGTAAAGACATCGCCGTTGTATGCCATTGTATTCCGTCGCCTCGTCGCTCGACGCGAGTGATCCTCATTTCTGGAGCGAATCCATCAGCATCCCTTCGATGCGACCGGTAATCTCGCGGGCGTGCTCAAGCAGATCGTCGCAACGGGCACGCTGCTCGGCGGCGAACTCTTCGTCTTCGACGCTTGCCGTGTTGACGAGGACGTTGTAGCGCGCGGCGCTGACCGCCGATAGCACGAACTGCGCGCCGGACGCTATGTCCGACAGCCAGCCGGGAACACTCAATTCCGCCAGCGTCTCGATTACATCGCCGATCTGCACGGCCACCCGCGCGATCTCAAGTGGCACCGCCGTCGCGCCCTTCAGCGCGGCCTCCACTGCGTGCCGGCGGTGCACTGTGTCGCCGACTTCGTCCGACGGCGAACGCAAAAGACGTCGCGCCTCCAAGACGCGCGCGAAGGCAGTCGCATCTTCCCCGGCCGCCGCTGTGAGCCGCCCGCGCAACGAGCCGAGTTCCTGCAAAGCGTCTTGCGCCGCCAGTTCTACTTCTTCCTGCCCGCGACTCTTGCGCCCGACGAGCCGTGCGACCATCTCGCCGAGCGCCGCCGCCAACACCGCCGTGTGCGCCGCCGCCACGCCGCCACCCATGATCTCATCAGACGGGGATAGAGGAAGAGGGGGAGAGGGGGAGGATGGCTCATCATCAACGTCTCCCCGTTCAACGTCTGCCCGTGCGGCTGAACCTTCGCGCTGTGGTGTCCACCCCTTTCGGCCTTCTACGCTGTGCCCTTCCCTATTTCCCCCTCTCTCCCTCTCCCCCTCTCTCCGTCCTCCCATCTCCCCGTCTCGGCTGCGCGCCAGCGCGGCGGCGATGCGGTTTTCCAGCACTAGCTCTGGCTTGAAGTTTTCGAGTTGTAGAAAATATTCGGCGGCGAGATCGAGTGCAGCCTGTGGGACCAAGCCGACAATCTCGCTGCCCGCCACTGCCACGCCCCACCGCTGCTCGGCCTCGCGCTTGACCGCGAGGAAGGCGTGATGCAAAGCGGTCTGCTCGAAGCTCACGAGGTTCATCGAGACCTGGGTGAGGCCGCGCTCCGGCAACTCGAAGCCGAGCGCCTTGAGATGGCGCAGGCCACCGTCGCGCCCGCGCACCGCCCGCGCAATGCGCCGCGCGATCTTGATGTCCTTCGTATGCAGATTAATGTTATAAGCGACGAGCAGCGACCGTGCCCCGATCACGCACGCGCCGGCCGTCTCATGCAAGCGCGGCTCGCCCACGTCCGGCTTGCGCTCCGGCAATTTTATCTCTTCGCGCAACTGCTCAAAGCCGCCGCGCAAGCGCACGTCTTCCAGGTTCACCCGATTGGGCCGCCGCGCCGCGCTTCCGTAAAAATAGACTGGCACTCGCGCCGCCTGCCAGATGCGCCGCCCGGCCTCGTGCGCGAGGCCGACGCACTCGGCCAGAGTCACGCCTCGGCCCACCGGCACAAAGGGCAGCACATCGAGCGCGCCGACGCGCGGGTGCTGCCCCACGTGTTGTCTGAGATCAATCAACTCGACGGCTGCGAGCGCCACGCGCACCGCTGCCTCGACGGCCGCCGCCGGCTCCGCGATGAATGTGATCACCGAGCGGTTGTGATCCGCGTCAACGTGTGTGTCCAACACCCACGCGCCCGCGACCGACTCGATCACTTCACACAGCCGCCCGACGATTTCCGTCTTGCGCCCCTCGCTGAAGTTTGGTACACACTCAACAAGACAGTCCATGGAGGTTAGAGCTCAGAGGTCAGTGTAAGACTCAGCAAATTCTAACATCTAACCTCTGACCTCTAACATCTGTTTTTAATGCCTGCTGACCGTTTCATCAATGAGCGCAAAAGCGCGTGGCAACGTCTGGAAGATTTGCTGACGCTGCTCGACCGGATGGCCTTGCGTCGCCTGCACCGCGAAGAGGTGCGCGAGTTGGGGCGCATCTACCGTCGCACCGCTTCCGATCTAGCGATTGCTCGCGCCGAGTCGCGCGATCCGCGCCTCGTCAACTACCTCAACAGCCTCGTCATTCGCGCGCACGGGCGCATCTACCGGGCCGAAGCTCTGGAAGGCGGCCGCCGCCTGCGCCGTTTTTTCACGCAGGACTTTCCGCGCACTTTCCGCCGCGCGTGGCGCTACACGGCGGCGGCCTGCACCGTCTTTATGATCTTTATCGTCATCGGCTTCTTCGGCACGCGGCGCGACGCGGAGTTCGCCGACTTGATGGGCGTCCATTACCGGATGCGCGAAACCATCGACGCCAAAGAACGCTGGTGGCTAGAGATTAACCAGCAGAATCAGATCGAATCGACCGGCATCCTGACCAACAACATTCAGGTGACTTTTTACGCCTTCGCCTTCGGCGCGCTCGCCGGCCTCGGCACGCTTTTCATCATGGCCTTTAATGGCGCGATGATCGGCGCGGTGCTCGCGTTGGTCTATCGCGCGGGCTACGGGCATGAACTGATCGCCTTCATGGCCGGGCACGGCGTCATCGAGTTGACGTGCATCTTCATCGC
>JACCRA010000456.1 GCA_013813825.1 Pyrinomonadaceae bacterium
AGGCTTTCTGCTGCCGGAGGATGCCTGCCGGGTGCGCGATAAGGCTAACGCTTTGCTCTCCTCCGGCAATAGCGAAGAAGGAAATTGAGAGGAGGACTCGCCGGTGTCAATAAGTTTCAATGCCCAGCGATTACTTATCGTTCCCGACGCGGAAGAAAGCAATTCTTCGCGGCTGCGAGTCTCAACAATCGCGGAGCCAGTCGTCTGCTCATTCTGCTTTGGCACCGGAATGGAAGTCGTGCCGGTCAAGGGAGCGCGACGTTGCCGCTGTCGTACACATGACGCTCGAAAGAAGTTACTGGAGGCTGCGCGCATCCCTCGCCGTTACGAAGAGTGCTCGCTCGTCAATTATCAGCCCGCGAATAACAACGGCTCTCAACTCCAGGCATTCAACTATGCTTACCGTTTGGGGCGCGATTACCCATCGGTTGATCGCGGACTTCTTTTCATGGGGACGTGCGGGGTAGGGAAGACGCACCTTGCGACGGCTATCTTGCGTGGCCTGATTGACAAAGGCGTGCGCTGTTTATTTTTTGAGTTCGGCGCGCTCTTGAAAGAGATTCAAGACTCCTACAACTCTATCTCGCAGACGTCCGCGCTGAAAGTGCTTGCGCCAGTGTACGAAGCTGAGGTTTTGGTCCTCGACGAACTCGGCGCGTCCAAACCAACTGACTGGGTGCGGGATACGATGATGCAGATCATCGGGACGCGCTACAATAATCGGCGGCTGACGGTCTTTACAACGAACTATTTGGACGCGCGTCGCCATTCGGCAGATGAAATCTTGGAAGACCGTATCGGCGTCCGTCTCCGTTCACGTCTGTATGAGATGTGCAAAACGGTGATAATTGAAGGCGAGGATAACCGGCGAAGATTTGACGGCGTGTAAATGCTCTTTATTAAAATCGTCGAGAGGACGTAAGGTCGGAGTATTCGTTAAAGGGATGGGTTTGATTCGAGCACGTCCGTAAACCTCATCAATTTATCAACATTGGAATCACACCTCTGGGAGTCCGCCAACATCTTGCGCGGACCCGTTGATGCTGCCGATTTCAAGACCTATATCTTCCCGGCGTTCTTCTTCAAACGCATCAGCGATGTGTATGACGAAGAGGTGGCCGCCGCTCTGGAGGAGTCGGAAGGCGACGCGGACTACGCGCTGTTTCCCGAAAAACACCGCTTCCTAATACCAGAGGGGTGTCACTGGCGCGACGTGCGCGCTAAAACCACGAACGTCGGCGCGGCATTGCAACGCGCCCTGCGCGAAATCGAGAAGGCTAACCCGCGCACGCTCTACGGCATCTTCGGAGACGCGCAGTGGACTAATAAAGAGCGACTCTCCGACGAGTTGCTGCGCGATCTGATCGAACACTTCTCGCGGCTGCCGCTCTCAAACGCGCAAGCGAAATCCGACGTGCTCGGTCAGGCTTACGAATACCTGATAAAGAAGTTCGCCGACTCGGCAAACAAGAAAGCGGGAGAGTTTTACACGCCGCGCTCAGTAGTGAGGCTGATGATTGACATGCTCGACCCACGAGCCGGAGAGACGATTTACGATCCGGCTTGCGGCACGGGCGGGATGCTCCTGGAAGCCGTCAACCACGTCCGCGAGTCCGGCGGCGACATCAAGGCTTTGTGGGGCAAGCTCTACGTGCAAGAGAAGAATCTGACGACCTCCGGTATCGCGCGCATCAATCTGTTTCTGCACGGCGTTGAGGATTTCGAGATCATGCGCGGCGACACTTTGCGTCAACCGGCGTTCTTCGAGGGCGACCGTCTGGCGACGTTCGATTGTGTGATCGCAAATCCGCCCTTCTCGCTCGAACATTGGCGATGGGGAGGCAGCGCTGGCGGCACACCACCGTGCGCTTCTGACTGAGGAACCCGGCCTACACAGTCACCGTCTATGCCGCCCGCTCGCGCTCCTGTCGGTCGCAAGTGCGGCGCTCGGCTCTGCAACCGATAGGCAAGCATCTGGACGGCTCAATGGCCCCCGGCCTCGCGAGGAGTGGGTCACGGCCGGGACGATCCCGGCTCTCATCACACAGGAGCAATACGAGCTTGTACAGCAGAAGCTGGCGCACAATCGGCAGTTCGCCGCGCGCAACAACACCGCCCACAATTACCTGCTGCGCGCGTTGATCAGTTGCGGACTCTGCCGCCTCGCTTCGACGGGGCGCACGATCAAAGGGGTACGGATACTACACGTGCGCTAGCAAGAGGGCGGCGGCCCGCACGCGCGGGGGGGTCGCTGCCTGTCGCGGCTCGTGCCCGCCGGGCAGTTCGACGAGTTAGTCTGGGCGGACTTGTGCGAGGTGATCCGGCACCCGGAACTGATCGCGTTGGAGTTGGAGCGGGCGTGGGGTGGGCAGTGGATGCCGGAGGAGATGCAGGCGCGGCGCGCGAGCCTGCGGAAAGCCCGTGCGGGGCTGGAGCGGCAAGTCGAACGGCTGACTGAGGCGTACCTCGGCGGCGTTATCAAGCTGGAAGAATATGAGCGGCGGCGGCGGGAGATCGAAAGCAGGACGGAAGCATTCCAGAGTCAGGAGCGGGAACTGGAGCAGCAGGTCGGGCGGCGGCATGAACTGGCCGGGGCAGTGGGTCGCGTGGAGGACTACTGCCGGCGAATCGAGGACAGTCTCGCAGGTGCGCCCTTCGAGCAGAGGCGTCGGCTCGTCGAGTTATTGATTGATCGAGTGATCGTCACAGACGCCGAAGTCGAAGTGCGCTACGTGATCCCAACGAACGCAAGTAGTGAGCACGGCCGTTTTTGTCACTTGCGGACAAACTATTGAGATGGTGTGATCACAAAGGATAAATTCTGTTTCTCCCGCCCCGGCAGGCTCATCTTCAGTTGGTCTCGCATC
>JACCRA010000207.1 GCA_013813825.1 Pyrinomonadaceae bacterium
AGTTTGACCAAACTTGAGGCACCACTCTCTGATTGTCTCGTAGGTGAGAGTGACGCCGCGTATTGCCATGATCTCTTCGACATCGCGAAAGCTCAAAGCGAAGCGGAAGTAAAGCCAGACACAGTGGCTGATGATTTCTGCAGGAAAGCGATGGCGACGATAGAGAGAAGTTGCTGGCATCGGCGGATTATGCAGCATGTGCAGAATTGCTGCACTCTCGGATCGTTAAGTTGACGATACCACTACGAAAGCTGATCGAGTCACCCTAAGTTATTGGCATTCATTCGGGTAGCGATGGCAACGGAAGAAAAAGCGACGTCGCCGCACGTATAAATGATCTTGGGTATTGGGGAGCAATGGAACAGAAAACCGGCGCTGCGCGCTGATCACTTAGCATAGGGGATTTCACCCTTCCGTGCGTCCTCCGGCAGCGGCACCTTGCTCAAGTCCTCCCCCTGCTGTAGCCGCCATGCCTTCAGCTTCTCGCGCAGTTCGGCCAACACTTTCGCGTAGGCCCGCTTGCCAGCGAGGTCATGCTGCTCCCACGGGTCGTTCTTCAGATCGTAAAGCTCCTCCGCCGACCGGTATCGGAAACGACGGATTACTTCGGCGGCACGCTCGTCCTTTTCCGCCAGCCGCACCCAGGAGTTCCAATAGGATCGACCATCTTCGGTGGCCCCTTCGCTGACGTGCGTCTTGTAGGGCGTTTCCGGCGCGAGATTCACAATAAGCTTGTACCGCTCCGTGCGGATAGAGCGCATCGGAGAGCGGTTCATCTGCCCGTCTCCGGTATGGGAGGCGAACACCTCGTCCCGGTGCTGCTTTGACTTTCCCAGTAACACGGGCAGGAAACTTCGCCCGTCGAGGTCGCTTGTGTTGTCTCCGCTAGCGGCTTTGATGAAGGTCGGCAGCAGGTCCACCAAGCTCACGAGCGCCTTCGTGGTGCTGCCCGGCTTCACCTTGCCGGGCCAACTCGCCAGCAGGGGCGCCCGGATGCCAGCTTCGTAGAGGTTCCACTTAGCGAACGGAAACTGCGCGCCATGGTCCGCCGTGTAGAGGAACAACGTCTCCTTCTCATACCCGTGCTTCTTGAGCGCCTCACGCACCTCGCCCACCTGATGGTCCATCCAGGTCACATCCGTGTAGTAGCGCGAGCGCGCCGCCCGCATCTCCGGCGTGTCGAGTAGATACGGCGGAAGCTGAATCTGCTGCGGGTCATAGCCGTCATTCTCCGGCCAGTAGACGTGCGGCGAATGCGAACAGACGACGAGGCACAGCGGCTGCTTCCGGTCATGCTCGTTCAGCAATTGGTCTACCGCCGCTGTGTTCAGGTCCGTCCAGAGGACATGATTCTTGCCTGGCGGCATCACGTTAGAGTTCTTCAGATTCTCGAATGGGAAGATCGGGCGCGGCCCGGTGTGCGTCTTACCGGCTAACACCACACGGTAGCCAAGTTCCTTCATGCGGTGGGGCAGAGTCCGCAGCTCATCGCGGACGAGGCTATGGTTGGCGTGTGCGCCGTTCCTGAAAGGGAACAGTCCAGTGTAGATGGCGGAGCGTGACGGCGTGCAGGTGGGAGAAGCGGCGAAGGCGGCATCGAACCGCATCCCTGCGCGAGCGAGCCGGACTAGGTTCGGCGTCCGCACGTCCTTCGCGCCGTAAGGCCCAGCATCGTGCCAGGTGTGATCGTCGGACATGAACAGCACGATGTGCGGGCGCTTCTGGCTCTGGCTGCTCGTTGCATATGCTTGGCTTGCGTGCGTCAGAAGCAGCACACAAAAGGCGACGAAAAGGCATTGCAAGTATCTCATTGGTGATGACCTCACTTGTGCGAAGTTGCCTGCTTGGGAAGCGTCTCGTTCCAAGCGCGCACAGACTTGCCGAGTCGCTCAACGATCTCCGGGCGTTGTGCCGCGAGGTTCTCGGATTCAGACCGATCCCTCATGAGGTTATAAAGCTGAGGACGGGAGCCGTCTTCATGAATCAGCAACTTCCATTCTCCCTCACGGATGGCGAGGTCAGGCCAACGGTCTTCCGGTAATCCAGGACGGTCCGGTGGGCGCTTCCAAAAGAGCGGCTTGCTCCGCGTCGCGGGGGTCTTACCCAAGAGTGCCGTACTCATTTCAACTCCGTCGAAGTTTGCGGCGGAGCGAGGATCAATCCCTGCCAGCCGGAGCAGTGACGGCACGAGGTCTACGGAAGAGAGTACGGTAGCTTCGTCCCGCGTGCCGCGCTTCCCCGCCGGAATCAATCCGGGACCCCAGACGATGAGCGGTGCGCGGATGCCGCCCTCGTAGAGCATCCCCTTCGCGCCACGGAAGATGCCGGCGGAGCCAGCACCCGGCTCAGGTCCATTATCGCTCGCGACGAGGATCAGCGTGTTGTTGCGCAGCTTGGCATTTCCTCTCACATAGTCAAAGAGCGGACCAAGTTGAATGTCCATGTTCTTTAGCACCCCTTCGTAGAGCGCCCGCTTGCTGCCATCACCACGCAACTCCTTCGGCGGGAAGAAGGGGGAGTGAACGTCGTCCGTCCACAGGTTCACATAGAACGGCTTATCATCCACTTCCGCCTGCTTGATAAACTCCAGCGCCCGGCCGACGAAGGCTCGCGTCACCTGACATCGGTCCATCCAGGTCACTTTGCCGCGACCGAGTTGCTCGCTCGCCACACCAAGATTTGCCTTGCGAATCGGTGTGCCGTCGTGGGCGTCGAAGAGCGGCAGAACACGATCTCCTAAGCCCTCGAACTGGGTGAGCGAGTGGTCGAAGCCGTATTCAGAGATGAGCGGTGCTTCGCCCACATCGCGCCCGCCGCCCATGTGCCACTTACCGAAGTGTCCGGTTCTATAGCCGCCTTTAGAAAGAAAGCGGGCGAGCGTGGGTGCTGCCGTGTCAAGGAACTGAGCCATCCCGCGACGCCGGTTCATCTCACGGTTGTCGATATAGGAGGTGATGCGCCATCGGGCGGGATACTGCCCCGTAGTTAGGGCGGTTCGGGAGGGTGAGCAGATTGGCGAGTTGACGTAATACTTCGCGAAGCGGATGCCCTCGGCGGCGAGTCGGTCGAGGTTCTCGGTTATGACGCGCTTGTTGCCATAACTGGAGAAGTCGGCATAGCCCAGATCATCGACCAATACCACAATCATGTTTGGACGCTTCGACTTCGCCGCAACTCTCTGACTGCCTCCCGTAGCAGCAGCGGATGGCAGCGTGCTCATAAGCAGTATGAGGATTGTCAGTGCAGAGCGGATCATGATGCCTCACTTCCTAAAGCGCCCTAACCAAGGCGCATAAGCCACTTCCAGTGCTTTAGTTAATTTGATCTTTGCGACGTTTAATGCAATCGAAATGCTTACTGCTGACCCCACACTTTCGGTGATGTAAAACCACGCGCTTTCGGCTTGATATTTGGCGCAACGGCTTGTGCCGCGAGCGCATGGTAGCGTGTGCGAAGCTGTTTTACCTTTTCTGGATTCATGTGGGCCAGATTGCGCTTCTCAGCAGAATCGGCGGCGAGATTGAATAGCTCGACGCTATCTTGCGATCTTGCACCGCGCCTGACGCTTTCACTCTCGCTCTCATTCACTTCATCATTATGGCCGTCGCCGTTAAGGACAAGTTTCCAGTCACCAACTCGAATCGCACCTGTGGTTGGCGTCGCATTAAGCAGAATCTCTTCATGTGGTGAAGCTTTGCCTTCGGCAATCGCCGCCCACGCATCACGTCCGTCAACGGGCAGTCTCTGCTTGAGAGATGCGCCCGCGAGCTTCAGCAACGTCGGATACCAATCCACCATATGCAGCGGTTGATCCACGTTCGAGTTGGGCTTGATGCGACCTTCCCATGTCGCAAACGCTGCGACGCGCACGCCTCCTTCGTAGAGCGTGCCCTTGCCTGCACGCAGCGCTCCGTTGTCTGTCACACGCCCCGGCGCAGGCCCGCCGTTGTCACTCGAGAAGATGATCAGCGTGTTCTTGCGCTCTCCTTTTTCATCGAGCGCGGCGATGATCTGCCCGACCGCTTCATCCATCGCCGAGAGCATCCCGGCATATGTGCGACGTGGCTCCTTCAAAGTGGCATATCGCTCTGTGTACTTCTCCGGTACTTGGTGCGGGCTATGAACAGCATTGAATGGAACATATAAAAAGAACGGCTTGCGTCGAGCGTTGTCGCGAAGAAACTTAACAGCTTCCCGAGCCAGCAGGTGCGTGCTGTAGCCTTCGTCATAACTGGCTTTGTCATTGCGGTGCCAATCATGACCGCCATCCCGGGCGTGCGTGAAGTAATCTATCGCGCCGTTGTAATGACCGTATTGATGATCGAAGCCGCGTGCTGTCGGCAGATAAGCCTTTTGGAAATGTCCGAGATGCCACTTGCCGGTGATCGCCGTGACATACCCGGCTTGCTTCAAAGCCTGCGGCAGCGTGCGCTCTTCAAGCGGCAATCCGTATTGCGCCCACGGACGCACGACGCCAACCTGCAAGCCGTGGCGCATCGGGTAACGTCCGGTCATCAAAGCGGCGCGCGTCGGCGAGCACACCGGTTGCACATAGAACTGCGCTAGCCGCGCTCCCGAAGCAGCCAGTTTGTCGAGATGCGGGGTGGCGATTTCCTTGCCGCCATTGAAACCAACGTCAGCAGAACCGAGATCATCGGCTAGGATGAAGACGATGTTCGGACGCCTCGTCTGTGATTGCGACATCGCCATCACAGACGAGATGACGATAAGCAGTGTGGCTATGATGAATTGAGTTGCCGTCTTTTGCGAACTGTTGTCTTGAAGCTGCATTAACTTTATTCCTTTCAATCTACGCCGAGCAGCAAACGCCATTACGACATCAAATCTTTCTGCATTCGGCTCGCTTGGCAGGCGAAGCGGCGAGGCTCTTCGACTCTTGGGTTTTATTGACAAGATCGTACAGCTCTCTGTGGGCAAGCCATCGAAATTCATTTGCTGCTTCTTCGCTGCTTCTGAGTCGATTCCTTATCCGGTGCGTAAGCGGAATTCCTCTCCGCTGGCAACGGCGCATTGACCGACTTGATCCAAGTCAGCAGATCGTCGAGCAGTTCGTCGCGTTTCCCTCTGTTTGTTCTGGTCAGATCGTTCCGCTCGCCGATGTCGGCAGCGATGTTGTAAAGCTCGACCGCAGTGTTGGTGTCGAGTTTCTCTCGGCCGCCATCGAGCAGCCATTCCTCGTGATAGAGGTGAAGTTTCCAGTCACCCTTGCGGATGACGCTTACGGGACGAGTGCGGAAGATTGGATCACGCCCGCGCATCACGGGATCGTCAAGGTAGCCGGGGAAATGCCAGAAGATCGCCTGCCTGTTGAGCGCGCCTTTTCCATGCAGCAACGGTAGCAGGCTTTCGCCATCTAACATTTTCTTTTTCAGCACGCTAGTGCCCGCCGCAGCAGCAAGAAATGTTGGATAGAGGTCCACATTGTGAACGGGCACAGTGGAGCGCGTGCCGGGTTTCACCTCACTGGGCCAGCGCACGATGAATGGTTCACGGATGCCGCCTTCATAGTAGCCTCCCTTGCTGCCGCGCAACGGCTCCTGTGATGATTGTTGCGTGCCGCCGTTGTCCGAAGTGAAAACAACCAGCGTGTTCTGCTCCAGACTCAGGTCTTTCAGCTTCTTCAGCAGAACTCCTACCCCGTCATCGAGATCGTAAAGACACGCTGCGTAGAGCGCATTGCTGTGCTGGCGACCGGATTTCTTCGCCTGAAACTTCGCTAGTGACGAAGGCCGTGCTTCCAGCGCCGTGTGTATTGCGTGGTGCGAGACGTAAGCAAAGAAAGGTTGGCTCTTGTTCTTTTCGATGAACGCACTGGCTTCGTGAGTCAACGAGTAAATGCCTTTCGGGTCTTCGGGTTCATCACGCCTTGCATTGGGATTAGGACTGCGCGAATCGAAAACAACATCGAAGCCTTGCTCTTGCGGTGATGTACCATCCCTACCTCCCAAGTGCCACTTGCCAAAAATGCCAGTGGCGTACCCCGCAGACTTGAGTGCTTCGGCCAACGTAACGTCCGAGGATGATAATCCGCTCATGTTACGAATCGGAACCAGACGCATTAGGTTTTTCGGTCCGCGTTCGGTGCTCTCTACAGCGTAAACACCATGACGCGGAGTGTACTGACCGGAGAGAAGACACGCCCGGCTGGGAGCGCAGTTGCCTGCGCCGGCATATGCCTGCGTGAAGACCATACCATCCTTTGCCAGCCGATCAATGTTGGGCGTTTCGTAAAAGTCAGTTCCCTGGTAGCCAACATCTCTCCACCCCAAGTCGTCAGCGACGATCAAGACGATGTTTGGTCGCTGCTCTTTCCGGGTTTGCGCAGAAACCGAGATGATAAAAAGGAAGATGGGGATGAGGACTAGGATTCTCTTCATTGCAATTGCGATCCGAGAGGTCATTTGACTTCTCCTTGTTTAAGAATTCCGCTGCATGACCGACGCTCTGACTAGCTGCTTCTTCTCACATGGCAATTTGAATGAACCTTTTGGCAGCGTCAGCGCAGCCACAAAAGACTGAACAATCACTCAAATCGTCATTGATGCATTCTTTTACTGAATCTGAGCGCAAGGCGTTCGAAGCCGCTTTATGATTCGCTCCGACCCGTTTGTTTGATCTTCTGCAGCAGCGCCTTCATCTGCTTTACTCGCTCCGGGTGCTTCGCCGCTACATTCCGCGTCTCGCCCAAGTCAGTAGCGAGGTTGTAAAGCTGTTCGGCCGGATCGTTGCCCATCTCTGTGTTGGTGTTTTGGTTCACCTTCGGCCCACCGCTCGGCTCGATGTATTTCCAAGTCCCCTGCCGCAGTGACAGCGCGCTCGCCTGCTCGACCAGATGCTTTCGACCTATCGGCGATTTTCCGAGCAACGCAGATAGCATGTTCTGAGAGTCGAACGCCTCGGCAGGGGTTAATCTTTGAGCCGTCAGCGCCGAGAGCGACGCGAGCAGATCAACTTGCGAGATGAGCGCGCCGGATACCCCGCGCCTCACCTGTCGGGGCCAGCGGACGATGAACGGCACGCGCGTGCCGCCTTCAAAGTTGCTGTACTTTCCGCCGCGCAACGGACCGGAAGGTTTGTGGTTTCCGAGTTTAGCGACCGCTTCATCTTTGTAACCGTCGTCCACCACAGCACCATTGTCGCTCGTGAGGATGACGAGGGTGTTACTTGTCAGCTTGAGACGGTCGAGCGCCGCGAGTATTTCACCAACACTCCAATCCGTCTGCATGATCGCATCGCCGCGCGCTCCCATCGTGGTCTTCCCGACGAAACGCGGATGCGGCACGCGCGGCACGTGCGGATCATGCGTCGCGAAGTAGAGAAAGAACGACTCCTTGCTGTGTTGCTCGATAAACGACACAGCCTTGTTCGTGAAGACATCGGCCATCTCTTCATCCTTCCACAACGCGGCTGTGCCTCCGCTCATGTAGCCGATGCGGCTGATGCCGTTGACAATGGTTTGATCGTGACCGTGACTCGGGTGCATCTTCAGCAGTTCAGGGTTCCGTTGTCCAGTTGGACTGTTATCAAGCGGTTTACCGTAGCTGACCTTAATCGGGTCGGCTGGGTCGAGTCCGACGACGCGATTGTTTTCCACATAAACGGTTGGCACGCGGTCGCCGGTCGCCGCCATGATGAAGGAATAGCCAAAGCCAATGTCGTTTGGATTCGGTTTGATGTCACCGTTCCAATTTGGTCCGCCCTTCGGCCCAAGTCCGAGATGCCACTTACCGACCACGCCGGTCGCATAGCCCGCTTTACGAAGCATTGAGGCGAGCGTCAAGCGTCCCGGTTCGATAATCAGCGCGGCATCGCCCGGCAGAATGCCCGTTCCCTCTTTGCGCCACGCATATTCGCCGCTCAGCAATGCGTAACGCGATGGTGTGCAGGTCGCTGCCGGCGCGTGACCATCGGTAAAGCGCAAACCGGCTTTCGCGAGCCTGTCCATATTTGGCGTTCGCAAGGCTCGCGCGCCGTAACACGATAAATCGCCGTAGCCAAGATCGTCCGCGTAGATAAGGACAATGTTAGGTCGTGTCGGCTGTGCCCAAGCGGGAGCGACAGCAAAGACGGTTATCATCAATATGGTAAAAAGCAGATGGTTCATCGTTGAGTTTCTCATTTATGAAAAATTAAGATTGCCAGTTGTTGAGTTTCTAGCATTTTCAGTGTTTGCTGATTTACGGTTTCCACCACGCATCGAGTTTTCGGCGCAGCGAAAAACCCGCGCCTTCTCTTTTTCAGACATCATTGATCTCCTGTGGGTCGGCCGTGATGTTGTAAAGCAAAGGGTGATCGGGCACGTCTTCGCCGGCTCTTCCCGCGAGAGGGTATTGTCAACTTCACTAAGGCGGCGACTTCATAGCCGCTACTTCTGGGATACCTGAAGGGCAGAGACCACAATTCGCAGCGGTGTCACACGAGAGTTTTCCATTAAGTTGACAACCCTCTTTCACATTCCATAACTTTGGCTCGATAAGTTCATTTTCCATAATAAGTGCTCGAAGGTGCAAAATATGAAAAATACCTTTATTGCTTTTCTGACAACCGTACTGTTTTTTAATTCCGCATCAGCTTTATTTGCGCATATTCCCCAAGCAAGAACTGTTTCAAATAAAGTCGAGACTAACAATCCAAAAATTAGCGCAAAACCGATTCCAGGCGCGGAGCAAACTTCAAAGTATCTTTCCTACCTGAAAGGTAAGAGAATCGGCATCGTGGCGAATCTAACATCTACCATCGGTGACAAATTAAGCGTGGATAGTCTGCTTGCGATGGGAGTGAAGATAGTTAAGATTTTCGGCCCCGAGCATGGCTTCAGAGGTGATGCCAGCAGGGGCATCAAGGTTGACGACAGTGTTGACCCTCAAACAGGCATCAAGATTATCTCCCTGTATGGTAAAACCGAGAAGCCGACGAAAGAACATCTGGCAGATGTTGACCTGATGATCTTTGATATGCAGGACGTTGGCGCGCGCTTCTATACCAAAATCAGAACCCTTCATTATGTGATGGAAGCGTGTGCCGAAAACAATAAAGAGTTGCTGATTCTTGACAGGCCAAACCCCAACGGCTTTTACGTCGATGGACCTATTCTGGAAGCTCATCTGAAATCCGGGATCGGCACGCACCGCATCCCCATTACACACGGGATGACGTTGGGCGAATTCGCACAAATGCTGAACGGCGAAGGCTGGCTGGCAAACAAGGTGAAGTGTAAGCTCAGGATCATAAAGGTGGCCAATTACACGCACGATACGCCTTATGAATTGCCCGTAAAACCCTCTCCCAATTTGAATACTCAACAATCCGTGCTGCTTTATCCGAGCCTGTGTTTGTTTGAAGGAACTATTATCAGCCAAGGAAGAGGGACCTATATGCCCTTTACGGTTTTAGGGGCGCCTGCTCTGAAAGGGATATATGAATTCTCGTTTCGCCCAACCAGTATCAAAGGAATGAGCGAAACGCCTTTGCATCAAGACATGGAATGCTACGGGCTAGACCTGAGAAATTATGACACCACGATTTTCCGAAAGACCCGACGACTAAATCTAAAATGGTTGATCGACCTCTACAACGCTTATCCTGACAAAGAAAGATTCTTTGACTTTACACAAAGCAAAGAGATCGGAAACTTTGATAAGCTGGCCGGTACTGAGAATCTAAGGAAACAGATCATCGCCGGGAAAACGGAAGAAGATATAAGACAGAGTTGGGAGCCGGGTTTATCAGAATTTAAGGCGATGCAAAGGAAGTATTTATTATATCCCTAATCTGAACCGAAGAAATCAAAACAAGAGCTGCAACCCGGAGAATCAGCGGCTTGTTATACCGCCGACGACTATATAATGTGCTGTGCGAGCCACGCTTAGCCTTTATCCGCGGTGACGAATCAAATCTTGATCAGATGCTTATCGTATCCAACTCTGATTAACTCTTCGTATGCAGCCCAGACATCTTCCGGTATCTCTTGGTAGATTTGAAACCCTTTCTCCGGATACATCTTGATCCGCTGCAAGTCGCCCACCATGATGCTGATCACATCATCGCTTGATAACTCCGGATTGGTATAACAATCCAGATACTCATCAAAGGATATTTGCGGTGAGGTGACGAGCGATTCCTTCTCCGGCCATAACTTTCTGAAAGTGGCATAGCTCCGGCGCTCCATGTACGGCTTTTGCACTAGGATGAACCTTTCAGGATCGATCTTTTTCTCCGCTAGTAGCCGCCTCGTAAATAAGACGTTCTCACCCGTGTTCGTCGATCTGTTCTCGACCAGCATCTTCTCCTCCGGCACGTCCATGCTCAGGGCGATCTTTGCAAACTGATCGGCTTCCGGTTCATTCCACATTCCTCTGGTGATCGCCCCAAGGCCGCCGGAAAAGATGAGTAGCGGAGCCCACCCTTCGAGAAACAACTGGGCACCTCTTTCAGCCACTCTCTTGTCGTGGCTACAGAGCACGAGAATAGCATCAGCCTTTTCGAGCTGATGATTCATCTTGTGGTAGTGCCAAATCTTCTCTGCCAAAGTGTGTATGTTACTTTCCATCTCCCTTACAAT
>JACCRA010000501.1 GCA_013813825.1 Pyrinomonadaceae bacterium
CCGGTTTCGTCTCAATGAGGCTGCGGGAGTCTTCTCAGCGGTCAACTATTCCGAGCGGCAGGCCGAAAGGCTGATAGCTGCCGGCTGAAAGCTACTTTTCGCGGTGCGCGATCACTTCGTCGATCAGGCCGTATTCTTTAGCTTGCGATGCGGACATGATGCGGTCGCGCTCGACATCGTGCTCGATCACGTCGTAGGTCTGACCTGTGTGCTTTGCCAGAATGTTCGAGGTCAACTCGCGCATCCTGATGATCTCTTCGGCCATGATACGGATGTCGGTGGCTTGGCCCTGCGCGCCGCCCGAAGGTTGGTGAATGAGGATGCGCGAGTTTGGCAGCGCGAAGCGTTTGCCTTTCGCGCCGGCCGCCAGCAAGAGCGCGCCCATTGAGGCACACTGGCCGACGCAAATGGTCGTCACGTCAGGGCGGATGAACTGCATCGTGTCGTAGACCGCCATCCCGGCGGTGATCGAACCGCCCGGGCTGTTAATGTACAGATTGATGTCTTTCTCGGGGTCTTCGGCTTCGAGAAAGAGCAACTGCGCGACGATCAAATTGGCGATCTGATCGTCAATCGGGGTGCCGATGAAAATAATGTTGTCTTTCAAGAGGCGTGAGAAAATATCGAAGGCGCGCTCGCCTCGCGACGTTTGCTCGACCACCATCGGAACTAAAGCCATATTCGTTAAAACTCCCTGCGTCCGGCTGAAAAGATTTCTGATGTGAGTTGATTGGTTGACGGCTTGAAAAGCCGCGTGAACTTCTCGTCAGTCCTTGTGAAGTTAGCGAATTGGAATTCCAGCTTTGGTGATCGCAAGTTTCAACTTGCGATTTCAGAGCGCAGAGCAAAAACTATTATCGCTCGTCGCTCACTTGCGCCTCACCGCCGCTGCCGGTCTCCGTCGCCGCGCTCTCCGCCACTACCGGTTCGGAAGAAGAGAGGGCGTCCGTCACTGGTCCAGCGTCGCCTTCATCCGTCACTGTGGGCAACTCTTCTTCGCGCCATTCTTCGTCAGTGATGTTCGCGTTTTCAATGATTGATTCGATTGCCCTCCGGTGGCGCAATCTGTCGGCGATGCTACGTTCGCCCCCCTGCTTTGTCAAGGCAGCATGTACCTGCTCAACCGACTGTTTCGTTGCGCTGGCGAGCGCCGCGATCTCCTGCGTGATCTCTTCCGCCGTCGGCTCGATCTCTTCCGCTTCGGCGACGCGCGCCAATAGGATGGAGCCGCGCAGATCATCGATTGCCTGCCCTTCGATCATGCCGCGCAAACGCTCCCAGTCCATCTCTTGACTGCGAGGATCGATGCCGCGCCGGAACAGATCGCGAACGTAGGTTTCCAGCATTTGTTGCGACTGGCTTTTGACCAGCGTTTCCGGTACCTCAAATTGGTGCGCGGCGATCAACTGGCTCATCGCCTGATCACGCAAAGCGCGGTCGGACTCAGCGCGCGCTCCCAACTCCATGTCGCGGCGTAGTTTCTCGCGCAACGTCCCGACGGTCTCGGCATCTTCGGCTAAACTTTTCGCCCACTCGTCATCGACCTCCGGCGTCACTTTGCGGCGCACCGCCGAGACCGTCGCCGTGTACTCGATCTCTTTGCCCGCCAGTCCCGGCGACGAGAAGTCTTCCGGATATGTCACCGTGAAAGTCCGCACGTCGTCGAGGCGTGTGCCAATCAGTTGCTCCTCGAAGATCGGCAGCACGCCCTCGCCGCCGAGCACCACATCCACGTCTTCCGCCTTGATGTCTTCGGTCTCCGGCGGCTGGATGTACCTGCCGATGAAATCGACCGTCACTGTGTCCCCTGTCTCCGCCGCGCGCTCCTCGACGGGTTCGAGCGAGGCTGACGACTCGCGCAGTTCTTCGATCAACTCATCGATCATGTCCTCCGTCACCGGGCGCACCCGCCGCGCCAGCGCCAGCCCCTTGTATTGGCCGAGCGTCACGTCCGGCATTACTTCAACATGCGCGTGAATAATTAGCGGTTCATTGCCGATCTTGTCTAACCCCGCTTCGTTATCGAGATGAATGCCCGGCTCGCCGATCACGTGCAGATCGCTTTCAATGATCGCGTCGTTAATCGCCTGCGGCAAAAGATTCTGAATTACCTCGCCGCGAATCTCTTTTTTATAACGCTGCCGGACGACGGACACCGGCGCGTGCCCCGGCCGGAAGCCCGGCACCGTCGTCGCGCCCGCGTAACGGCCGCTGACACGCTCGTACTCGGCCCGTACCTCGGCCGGCTCGATCTCGATTTTCAATTCTTTGCGCGTCGGGGAGACGTCAACAATTTCTGTTTTCATAAGTAGTCCGCTTTCCGCAAATAAGAACAGTGAACGCGGAGCGATGAATTGAGAAGCTCAACATTCATCGTTCCGCGTTTGTCTCGCTTGAATCATGCCGGGGGCGGGACTCGAACCCGCACGCCTTTCGGCACGGGCTTCTAAGACCCGCGCGGCTGCCGTTACGCCACCCCGGCCAAAGAGGGTTGCACACTCAGACTGAAAAACGCTTGTTGCGCGAGTCACTCAAATTAAAGGATCAAGTGTGGATTGTCTAGCGAGCAATTCAGACTGCGACGAGCGGCCAGATGTCGGCTTTGATCGCTTCGGCGTAGTGTAGCAACGGCTCGCCGTTGGGCGTCGGGAGGCCGACCGCTTCGAGCATCGTGGATCGCAGCGAGGTGAGGCTTGCCCGCCGCAACGGCCACGGTTGATGAAAGATGCGCGAGCGGTAGAGTCGCTCGCCGCGACGCGCAGCGGAGTAGAGGCAATAGCGTTCGGTGAGGAAGAAGTCGGGTGAGCCGTGCGGTGCTTCGTCGAGCGCGTCGCCGATGATCCAAGTCGCGGCGAATTCGGCGGGCGGGGCCTCGGCGTGGGTGCGTCGCGAAGAATAAGTGATCGTCTCGCCGTCTTGCCGTAGAGTCATGCGGGCGTTGAAGTAGGGCAGGTGATAAAAGCGGCGCGCGCCCCAGACGGCGAGGCGGTTGGCGGCGTCGAGCGAAAAGAACCAGACGCCGGGCACGCCGCCGGCGTGGACGTAGGTGCGGACGTTCAACTCATGGAACGCGCCGACTGGGCGTGGCGGCGCGGGCGCGAAGATCGGGCGCACGCCCCACATCGTAAACGGCACAAGGCCGATCCACGCGCTACCGTCGAACGTGTCGATCTCAAGCCGCGACGGGACCAGTGGCCGGAGCGCCTCAATTGGCACACGCCAATGAATAAAGAGTAGCTTGCCCCACCACTGCTGCATTAGCGGCCAACCCGACGGCCGGACGCGGAGCGATAAACGATCAATCTCGGCAAGGGTGGTTGACTTCATGTTCAATCTGCGCGCACGGGTGCGGGTCACGAGCGGGCACGAATGGACATCCAAACTACACGAGACGACACACAGAAGGACACACGAAATGCTTCATGCTTCTTTCGTGTTCTTTTGTGTGAATTCATGGATAGCTTTGGTTTGAGTGTCATTGTCGTATGGTTCGATTTATCTACTTTGACGGCTTCCACACGAAGTTGCCGGTCTTGTCGATGTAGCCCTGTTTGCCGCCGAGCCAGATGCGGGCGAGGCCGGCGGTGAAGTTGTGGGCGCTATCGAATTGCGGCTTGACGACGATGGCGCCGGTGCGGTCGATATAGCCGTGCTTGCCGCCGAGCTTGACGAGCGCGAGTCCTTCGGAAAAGCCGGCCGTCCAATCGAACTGCGGTTGGATGACAATTTGTCCGGCCTTATTGATGAAGCCGAATTTGTTGTTGAGGATGACGGGCGCAAAGCCTTCGGCGAAAGCCCCGACGTAGCCGGATTGCGGCTTGACGATCATCTCGCCGCGCTTGTTGATGCACCCGTAACTGCCGCCGATGGCGACGTTTGCCAACCCTTCGGAAAAATCAGAGGCGTTATTGTAAAGCGGTTGGATAACGAGCTTGCCGCCGCGGTCAATGAAGCCGTGCTTGTCGCCGACAACGACGAGGGCGAGACCTTCGGAAAAGTTCGCGGCCTTGTCGAACTGCGGCTTGATGATCGTGCGCCCGCGCTTGTCGATGAAGCCATACTTGCGCTCGATCACCACGAGCGCGAGTCCTTCCGCAAAACTCCGGGCGGCGTCGAACTGCGGGTTGATTACGATGCGTCCTAACTTGTCGATGAAGCCGAGGCGAGGCGGTTGGCCGGCGGTCTGCACCGGCGCGAGACCTTCGGAGAAAAGGCCGGCGAACTCGACCTGCTGCAAGTCGATCACGAACTGACCCGTCTTGTCGATCAATCCGCGCTTGCTGCTTGTCTTAACATACGCCAGCCCTTCAGAAAAATCCCACGCGACATCGAATTGCGGTTCGATGACAAGTCGGCCAGTCTTGTCGATGTAGCCCCACTTGCCGTTCTGCTTGACGGGAAATAGCCCCGCTGCTGTCTCCTTCTTCCGCTCTTGCGCGATCCCACTGACGGAGCAAGCCAGCAGCACCAGAACGACCGCCGCGGCAGACCGTTTTAGAAAAGTGAACGGAGCGCAAGGCCAAAACGCTCCGGCGGGCGTCCTGTCAAAGTAGCGGGGGGATTCATTCATCAGCAACAAACCGTCGGAAAAATTGTAAAAGTTGTCAGGCGACGCGGACGCGAAGCGCAAACTTTTGGCGCCCCCTATCACCACCATCGAGCGGGCGAGCGCGGGGAAGATTTTGGCACGCCGGGAAATAAATTGATGACTTGCGCCTTCTCGCCGTGTGATCTTACTCCGACCGGAAAGCGAGTCAAGAAGTGCGTTGTGGATATGCGGCTGCTTTTTCGTCAAAGCAATGGGGACCAACGCGCTCTCGCGCTCAAGGCAGACTGGAAAGTCTGCGCTCCCGGCAAGGTTGTTAGATGATGAATCCGAACGAGAGCCGTTTTAAGTGATGAGGTGAAAGGCACGGGCTTTGATTAAGAGGTATACCTGATCCCCGGTTTGTAAGCCGAGTTCGGCGACGGTGGCGGGCGTGATGCTGACTTTGAAATTGACGCCGCTACTGGTGACGAGCAACTCGCTGCGCGCGTCTTCCTGCGATAGTTTGGTGATTGTGCCGGCTAGCACGTTGCGCGCACTGGTCTGCGTGATTCGCTCGCGGGCGATAAGGATGTCTTCGGCGCGGACGCCGACGGTGAGCGGCATGCCGGCGGGCAGGGCGTTGTAAGTCGCCTCGATCCGGCAACCCTCTCCCACCTCGATGAGGGTGATACCTGCTGCCTCGCGGTGACTGATGACGCGACCCGCGAAGATGTTCTCGGTGCCGACCGCGCGGGCCACGGGCGCGCTGTGTGGCCGGTTGAAGACGTCGAGCGGCGCGCCCTCTTGCGCGATGCGCCCTTCGTGCAAGACAAGCAAGTGATCACCTAGTCGCAACGCCTCGGCGTGGTTGTGCGTGACGTAGAGGAAAGGGATGCGCGTCTGCCTCTGCGCGTTCGCGATCTCGGCGAGCAATTCGGCGCGGGTCGCCGCATCGACGGCGGAGAGCGGCTCGTCGAGCAGCAGCAATTGTGGCTCGGAGGCCAACGCGCGGGCGAGCGCGACGCGCTGCTGCTCACCGCCCGACAGCGTGCGTGGACGGCGGTTAGCCGCGCTTGAGAGCTTGAACAGCGCAAGCCACTCGCGCGCCCGCTCGCCACGCGCCCGGACGTTGCCGTGCCTGACGCCGAACGCCACGTTCTCTTCCGCCGTCAAGTGCGGGAACAGCGCGTAGTCTTGAAAGACGAAACCGATCCGGCGTTGTTGGATTGAAAGGTTGATGTGCGTTTGAGAGTCGAAGAAGACATGCGCGCCGAGCGCGATCCGTCCGGCGTCGGGCGTGACGATGCCGGCGACGGCGCGTAGTGTCGTCGTCTTGCCGGAACCGGACGGGCCGAACAAGATCGTGACGCCCTGCGGCGGGGCGTCGAAAGCGATGTCGAGCGCGAACGCGCCGCGCCCGCCGCTGGCGAAGCGTTTCTGAATAGCGGCGTGAAGCATGACGTTCAACTGGTTTGCGTCGGAGGGCGGCTGAGGCGGTTGGTGAGATAAACCGCCGCCACGGAAATCAGGGTCAGCATCAGCGCGAGCCAGAAGGCGCGGCGGTCTTCGCCGGCCATCACCGCTTCGTAGATCGCGAGCGGCATGGTCTGCGTCTCTCCGGGGATATTGCCGGCCAGCATCAGCGTCGCGCCGAACTCGCCGAGAGCGCGGGCGAAGCTCAGGACGAGTCCGGCCAGCACGCCGCGCCGCGCGAGCGGCAGCGTCACCAGCCGGAAAGTTTCCCACTCGCTTTTGCCCAAAGTGTAAGCCGCGATCTCATATTGCGGCTCGACGCTCTCGATGGCCGCGCGCGCCGACTTGATCATCAGCGGCAAGGCAACGACGGTGGAAGCGACGACGGCCGCCTGCCATGTGAAAGTCAGAGTCCAGCCGGTCAACTCGTAAACGGGCCGGCCTAAAATTCCGCGCCGGCCGAGCAGCACGATGAGATAGAAGCCAGTCACGGTCGGTGGCAGCACGAGCGGCACCGTCAGCACGGCATCCAAAAATTCTTTCCCGCGAAACTCGCGCCGTGCCAGCACGAAGGCCAGCGCGAGGCCGAGCGCGCCCGTAACGAGCGTGGCGATTGACACGACCAGCAACGAGACGCGCAGAGACGGCCAGATCATTTTGGACTCACGCTTTGATCCACGCTTTGGAATCCCTGCCCGTTCAGGATCGCCTGACCCTCCGGGCTGATGAGCAGTTCGACGAAACTTTGCGCCGCCGCCTGCCGCTGGCTGTCTTTGATGCTGTCTTTAATGATCGCCACCGGATACAGAATCGGATCGTGCGCGGACT
>JACCRA010000505.1 GCA_013813825.1 Pyrinomonadaceae bacterium
GCTCGTAGTCGTAGCGGACGCCGTAGTTGAGCGTGAAGTTCGGTCGAATTTTCCAAGAGTCCTGCGCGTAGAGAGCGTAAGGGCGATTTTTCAATTGGCTGACCGGGTTGCCGAAGCCCTGCACGTAGATCGAAGGCAGGCCGAGGCCGTAAGACTGGACGGGCGTGAAGTCCGGCGCGCCGGCGGGGAAGGCCGCGAGGTTGTTGGCCGAGAAGTTGCCGAAATTGTAGAGGCCGACGAAGTTCAACTCGAAAGACGCATCGACGCTGATGAAGTTGGCGTCGCCGCCGAATTTGAACGTGTGGTCGCCGGCCACGAGGCTGAGATTATCCGTGTACTGGTAGCGGTTCTCGGTGCGGACGACCGGCGAGAACGCCTCGCGCCCGAAGAAGGCGGTGTCCGCAATGTTGACGGCGACGGCATCATTGTTCTGCGATTTGAAGGTCGCCTTGCGCTTGCCAAATGAGAAGCGCGCCTCGTTGACAAGCCGGTTTGAGAGAACTGAGTTGAGCGTGGTGACGAATGAGGTGTCCTTGAGCGTCTGAATGCCAGTGCGCGAAAAGTCGTTCTGGCCGAGCGATTGATTCTGCGATTCGACTTGAATGCCAGTCAGTTCGCTCGGATTGTAACCGAAGCGCATCGTCAGTTGGTTGCCGTCCGTGATCTTGTGATCGAGGCGGATGGAAGAGAACGTGGTGTCGTCCGAAATGGGAAACACTCTTGCCAACTGCGAGAGCGGGCGGAAGGCGGTCGGGCTGACCGGGACAGGCGCGCCTGACAGGAAGAAGCGTTGGCCGATGGGCTGACCCGCCGGGATCGCGCCACCCGGACTGACGAGCGGATTGGTCCCATTGAGCGCGGTCGAACCACCGCTTGAAGCCAGCGTGGCATACTGAATGGCCGCGCCCGCGAGTTGCTGGCCGAGCGCCACGTTGGCCGGAATGCCGGTCCCGATCAGCGCGGCGGCTTGCGAGAGCAGGCCGTTTACATAACCGGATTGCGGAGCGGTGATGTTGCGATAAGTTTGCGAGAAGGGGAGGAACGGCGCGCCGATAGTGACGCTACCGCCCAAGCCTTGCGCCACGTCGGAGGTGAAAAAGCCGGACTCCTGCCGCCGGCGTTGCTCGAAGGAGAAGAAGAAGAAGGTGCGATCCCGCTTGAGCGGCCCGCCGATGGTCGCGCCATATTGCGCGCGGGTAAACGGCGGCTTCTTACCGGGATCGTTATCGATCAGCGGCGCGAAGGCGTTACGCGCTTGAATCGACTTGTGCCGGATGAAGCCGAAGAGGTTGCCGCGAACGTCGTTCGTGCCGCCCTTCGTGACGACGTTGACAACGCCGCCGGTCGCGCGCCCAAACTCCGGCGCGTATGAGTTGGTGGCGACTTGATACTCCTGCACGGCTTCCTGCGAGACGGTCGTGCGCGCGGCGTTGACCGAGTTATCGGTGAAGTCCGCGCCGTCAACATTCACTTGCGTCGAGCGCCCGCGTTGGCCGCCGATGTTGAGGCCGGAACTGGGCGCGGGGCCGATGGGGCGGCCGTTGTCGCGCCCGACGGTCGAGAGCGTCAAGGCGAAGCCGGTGGCGCTGCGCTCGTTGATCGGCAAGTTGTCGATGCGCTGCTCGTCGATGATGTTCGAGACGTTGGTTTTCGAGGTCTCGACGATGTTCGTGGTCGCGTCCGAGATAATGACGGTTTCCGTGATCTGCCCCGCCTGCAAAGGGATTTCGAGATCGGCGCGTTGGCCGACCTGCAAAATTACGGAAGGCACGTCGGCTTTCGAGAAGTTCGCCGCCTCGACCGTCACCTGATATTCGCCGGGCGGCAGGTTAACGATCTGATAAAAGCCTTCGTCGTTGGTCTGCGAAGTGCGCGTGAAGCCGGTCGTCCGGTTGGTCGCCGTCACGCTGGCGCTGGGCACCACGGCCCCTTGCGCGTCGCGGACGAAGCCTTGCAAATCAGCCGCGTTGGATTGCGTCTGCGCCGGGGCGCGCGACGCGCCGAGCAGGAGCGCGCATACGCAAACGAGTAGGCAGCGAAAGGCGGACAACAGCATCCGCCGACGGGGAAGGGCGAACATATTCAGCTTCTCCTCAAAGTTGTTAAAGAATACGGCTTCAAGTTTTTTTTGACTCGCGGAAAGATTGCTCATTGCGGACAAAACGCGGCGTGTTTCGGTGAGCGGGAAAAGGCGCAGGCGCGCCGCGCCAGAATTAAACGCCGGGAGCAATCTCAAACAACGCGCCGACTTTGTACTCCAAATCATAGAGGCGTGGCAAGGACTAAATCCTTTCGCCGGGAGCGGGGACTTTTCAGTCCGCGCTCCCGGCCAAGGCGCTCTTCTGTTTCCCAATGGCGGAGCCATTTGCTCTCACCGCTCACGTTCCGTCTCACGGCCGCCCGAAGCGCAGGCGATACTCCTCCGAGTTCATGAAGCCGTTGACCATCGTGCGGAAGTCGTTAGGGTTGGCGTTCAGATAGTTGAGCCAGCCTTGATACCCGGCCTCTTCCGGCGCGCGCCGGAGATAACCGTAATACTGCGTCGCGACGAAGGCTCCGCGAAACTCGACCGTATCAACCTCGCGGCTTTGGACAACGGCGCGCAGCACTTGCGCCCGCGTGAGCGTCCCGGCCGAGAGGCGGCTGATCAACTCTTCGCGCGTCAGCGTCACGAACTGCGTGCCGTCGGGGTTAGATGGGTCGGGCGTCGTGATCGCCGCCGCGTTGTAGCGCCCTAGCAGTAGGGTGACGAACGCGGCATCGAGCAGCGAGTCGTCGTAGGTCGTGCGGAATTCGGGACGCAGCGTAAACTGGCGCGCGAACGCCGCCCGCTTCCGCGCGACCTCGTCCCCCGTCTGCCCCGTGACGCCACGCAGGTCGGGGATAATCTCGTCGTAATTGGGGCGGCGGTTGAACGCGACGCGGTAGAACAAATAGACGAAGTAGCCTTTCAACTGGAACTCATCCGAACGGAAGAACGACGACGAGACGTGGATGCGATCACAGGTCGGGTTGTTGTTCACGTCCGAGCAGTTGTTTAAGACGGTGAGCCACGCATCGAGGCCGGACTGCTCCGGCTCGCGCGA
>JACCRA010000225.1 GCA_013813825.1 Pyrinomonadaceae bacterium
ACATGCTCCTCGCCCCTCGCTTCGACGCCGACGATCTCGCGCGCGAGCAGAAAGTGATTATCGAAGAGATCAAGATGGTTGAGGATTCGCCGGAAGAGTTGTTGGGCGAACTGTTCAACTCGGCTTATTTCCCCGAGCACCCGCTGGGGTTGCCCATCGAAGGCACGCCTGAAACGGTCGCCACCTTTGATCGAACCACGACGGCCAACTTCCACGCGCACGCTTACGCCCCACGCAATCTCGTCATCGCCGCTGCCGGCAACGTCCAACACGAGCAACTGCTTGAGCTTTGCGAGCGAGCCTTCGTCGCCGCCGCAACGCCGACCAATGATGTTCAGCAGCATTCTCAAGAAACACCGCTCGTGCCGCCGCACGCCGCCGCGCCGCTCTTCGTCCAGCACAAGCCTGAGTTGGAGCAGGCGCATCTGATTCTCGCGACGCCGTGGCCTTCCGCCCGCGACGAGGATCGCTACGCCGCGAGCCTGCTGGCGTCCGTCCTCGGTGGCGGGACTTCGAGCCGTCTCTGGCAGGCGATCCGCGAAGAGCGCGGCCTCGCCTATTCGGTCGGGGCCGCCGCCAGCGGCTACCACGATACCGGCGTCTTCCACATCTACGCCGGCACCTCGCCCGAACAAGCCGACGAAGTGCTCGACCTCGCGCTCGCGGAACTGCGCCGCGTTTTGCGCGAGCCAATCGGCGCGGAAGAATTACAACTCGTCAAAGATCAGGCTGTCGCCTCGATTCTGCTCAACCTCGAATCGACCAGCGCCCGCGCCGGCACGCTCGCCCGTCAGGAGATGACACACGGACGACGCATCACGCCCGACGAGATCATCCGCCGCCTCGAAGCCGTTACCGCCGCCGACTTACAGCGCGTCGCCCGCGCGCGCTTCCAAACCGAATCACTCGCTTTCGGCGCGCTCGGCGACCTCGACGGCTTCATGGTAGATCGTGAACGACTCGAAATCTGAGAGTGTTCAGTACATATGCGTTTGACTGTTTTAGGCAGCGGCTCGACCGGCAACGCTGTGCTGATCTGCGCGGGTGAGACGCGTGTGCTGGTGGACGCCGGGATGAGCGCCAAAGAGATCGCCCGACGGCTCGCGCTCGTCGGCGAGGACGTGGCGCGACTTGACGCTGTGCTGCTGACGCACGAGCACGGTGATCACGCGGGCGGGTTGCGCGTGCTGCTCAGGAGTTTATCCTGCCCCGTCTATCTGTCCGGCGAGACGCTCGAGGCTTATATCCGCGAGCGGCGCAACCTCTCAAGCGACGAGCCGCGCAAACGCGCCGAGGCGCTTCGTAATCGCGTCGTCGAGATTTCTTCCAGCCACGACTTCCGCATTGGCGAGATTGACTTCCACCCGTTCACCGTCCCGCACGACGCGGCCGACAACTTCGGCTTCACGGCCACGCACGACGGCGTGCGGATTGCGACCGTGCTCGACTTCGGCCACCTCACGACGCTGATTAACGAGCAATTGCGGGGCTGCGCCGCCATCGTCATTGAGTCGAATCACAACCGCGACATGCTCAAGGCTTGCGCGGTCTATCCGTGGGAGTTGAAGCAGCGCATTCTTTCGCGCACCGGCCACATCTCCAACGAAGATGTGGCCCAGTGGCTACGCGACGACTTCGACGGCATGGCCGCGCACATCGTCCTCGCGCATCTCTCGCAGCAGGCTAACAATCCCTATGTCGCGCTGATCACCGCGCAAGAAGCCCTCCGCTCACGCGGCACGCTTTTTCAGCCGACAACCGAAATCACGCTCTCGCACCCCAAAGAGCCGACCCCGTGGATTGAGTTTTGAAGGCAAGATGAAGGCACAAGGCACAAGGCACAAGGCACAAGGCACAGGTGAAAGGCATGAGTTATTTTTGCCTACTGCCTACTGCCTACTGCCTTCCGCCTTCCGCGTAGCGGCTTGCCTTTTACCTTTTGCCTTTCTGCTGATGGCCTGCGCCGTGGACGAGCGTCGCAGCGGGTTGATGCCGGAAGCGCAAACGGTGATCGATCAGATGACGGATGACATCGCGCAAAGCCGTTTCGATAAAATTTATGCGGAAACGGCGGCCGAGTGGCGCGGCGCGGCGACGCCTGAAGAGAGCCGGCAGGCACTCGAACGCTTGCGCTCGACGCTCGGCAAAGTCGTCAGTCGCACCTTCGTCTCCGGCAAAGATCAGCAAGGGACCAACGACGGGAGCGCGCCGCACACGCTCACCGTCATCTATAACACGCGCTTCGAGCGCGCCAACGGCATGGAAAATTTCACCCTCGTCGAACGGCAAGGGCGCTGGCAACTCGCGCGCTATTTCGTTAACTCGGACGCGCTAAAATAGGTGTCAGGTGTCGGGTATCAGATGCCGGTCAAAAAACCGTTTCCCTGCCCCGACACTCGACACCCGATACCTGACACCCATGATTAGTCGTTACACCCTGCCCGAAATGGGCGCTCTCTGGTCGGAGCAGAATAAGTTTCAGAAGTGGCTCGATGTGGAGTTCGCGGTCTGCGAAGTTCATGCCGGGATGGGGACGATTCCGCCGGAGGCGTTGGAACAGATCAAGTCGCGGGCGGCGTTCACGGTTGAGCGGATTAACGAGATTGAAAAGACGACGGATCACGACGTGATCGCGTTCACGACGGCGCTGGCGGAAAACATCGGCGAGGCGGCGCGGTTCGTGCATTACGGATTGACCTCTTCGGACGTAGTGGACACGGCCAACGCGCTGCTTTTACGCGACGCCTGCGCTCTGCTGCTTGCGAAAATTGACGCGCTCTCGAAAGTGCTCAAGCGGCGCGCGTTCGAGTTCAAGGCGACGCCACAGATCGGGCGCACGCACGGCGTGCATGCCGAGCCGACCGCGTTCGGGCTGACGTTCGCCCTCTGGTATGACGAGATGGGGCGCAACCGCGAACGGCTTGAAAGAGCGCGCGAGCGCGTCGCTGTCGGCAAAATCAGCGGCGCGGTCGGCGCGTTCGCGCATCTCGATCCGATTGTTGAAGAGCGAGTTTGCGCGCGGCTGGGATTGAAGCCCGCGCCCGTTTCGACGCAAATCATTCAGCGCGACAACTACGCGGAATATCTCTGCACGCTGGCAATCGTCGGCGCGTCGATTGAGAAGTTCGCGTTGCAAGTTCGCCACTGGCAGCGCACCGAAGTGCGCGAAGCGGAAGAGCGGTTCAAGACAGGCCAGAAGGGATCATCCGCGATGCCGCACAAGCGCAACCCAATCCTCTCGGAGCGACTCTGCGGCATGGCGCGACTCTTGCGCGGCTACGCGGTCGCGGAGTTGGAATCCATCGCCCTCTGGCATGAGCGAGACATCTCGCACTCCTCGGCCGAGCGCGTCGTGTTGCCCGACGCCTCGATCACGCTCGACTACATGCTGGCGAAAGCCACCTCGCTGCTTGATCATCTCGTCGTCTATCCCGAACGGATGCTCGAAAATCTAAACCTGACGCGCGGCCTCGTCTTCAGCGGCCAACTGCTTTTGGCTTTGACGCAGGCCGGCGTCTCGCGCGAGCAGGCTTACGAATGGGTCCAACGCGACGCCATGAAGACTTGGGACGAGGGCGGCGACTTCCGCACGCGCGTGCTGGAAGATGCGGATATCAACCAACATCTTCAGCGTGAGCAAATCGAGCACGTCTTCGCGCTCAACACCTACTTGAGAAATGTTGACGCGGTCTTCGCGCGCGTGTTCGGCCAGTAAGAGGAACTGGCGAATGAGTAGAATATTTTTGTGGAGCATTTTGGCGATCTCCGTGGCGCTACTGTTATTCGGGCTGGCGAACTTCGGGACGACAAAGCCGCTGGCATTTATCTTTTGGTCGCTGATTGCGGCGCCCGCGGCCTACAAGCTGTTCGGCAGAAGAGGCTGATATCATTGCACGGCGGCGCGCTGACGAGCGCACAGCAAAAGTTTTAACTGCGGTGGCTGAAGGCAGATCGATAAATCTTCTATGGAGTTTCTTCGTGAAAGCAAAAGTTTACGTCACACTCAAATCGGGCGTGCTCGATCCGCAGGGCAAAGCGATTCAGCACGCGGTGGAGTTGCTCGGCTACACCGGCGTCGTGGACGTGCGGCAGGGCAAGTATTTTGAGATCGCGCTGGACGATTCGCTGGACGACGCGGGCGCGCGTGAGAGTGCGGAGCGGATGGCGCGAGAGGTGTTGTCGAACCCGGTGATTGAAGACTATCGCGTGGAGATCGAAGGATGAAATTCGGCGTCATTGTATTTCCCGGCTCGAACTGCGATCACGACGCTTATCACGTCATCTCGAAGCATGTCGGCCAGCCGGTCAGCTTCGTCTGGCACAAAGAGACGGATTTAAGCGACTACGATGCCGTCGTGATCCCCGGCGGCTTTTCTTACGGCGACTACCTGCGCGCCGGGGCGCTGGCGCGCTTCTCGCCGGTAATGACGAGCGTGCAAAAATTCGCGGCCGAGGGGCGCTTCGTGCTTGGCATCTGCAACGGCTTTCAGATTCTGTGCGAGGCGGGATTGCTGCCCGGCGCGCTGATTCGTAATCGCGATCTGCATTTCATCTGCGAACATATTCACGTCCGCGTCGAGACTGCTAACACGCCGTTTACGCACGAGTTAAGGCAGCATCAAGTGCTGCGCCTACCTATCGCGCACGCCGAGGGCAACTATGTCTGCGACGATGAGACGCTCGCGGAGTTGGAGAACGAGGCGCGCGTCGTCTTTCGCTACTGCGACGCCGCCGGCAACGTCACCGACGAGTCGAACCCAAACGGCTCGCGCGCCAACATTGCCGGCATCTGCAACCGCGCGCGCAACGTGCTGGGCTTAATGCCGCACCCTGAACGCGCCTGCGAAGGATTGCTCGGCTCCTCCGACGCTCGCGGCCTCTTCCGCTCGCTTGCCGACACTCTCGCGTTAAGGTCTTAAAGACCCTTTGACGCTGATACCTGCCGTACCCCGCTCTTTCAAGGTCGTTACCTGAAGTTCAAAGATTTGAGATTTCAAATTTGGGATTCGAGATTACGCCAGTAATTGATTTCTGATCGTTGCGCTGTGCCTCGCTCCTGAACATAAGGCCGTTGCTTGTGCGCGGCGGAGTAGATGAGTCGCTCGCGCTCACGTCGGGAGTCTCCGGTTCTGGCGGATTCTCACGGCTTCCCCGTTGCCACGCGACCCTCGGCTGTGATAGATCATTTGCACGGCAACTATGGCAGACGTGATTTCAGCGTCGGTTCCAAGCTGCGGGCCGCTTTCCCTCAATCGCTTCTGTAGCTTCATTAATATAAGGATCGATCACGATTTTGAGTTTGGTGCGGCAAGCACTTGTCTTGCCGCTTGCTGTCTCTCCCGAACACAGAGTTTGAAGGCAGGTGCCTACAGTTTCCCGCCAACACCACAGGCCGAACGATGAGAGTCATCCGGCGGCGTCCGTTGCCGCTGTCGGATACGCTCGGACGGACGCGCCCGCGCCGGATGATCGGAGCGCGGCGGCCGAGAATTATTACCGAGACCTCTTCGACAACGTCCCCATCGGCATCTATCGCACCACGCCCGACGGGCGCATCCTGACGGCCAACCCCGCCCTCGTTTCAATGCTCGGCTACGATTCTTTCACCGAGTTGGCCGCGCATAACCTTGAGAGCGAAGCCCTGCGAACGACTTACCCGCGCACACGCGTCAAAGAGATCGTCGAGCGCGAGGGCGAGGTCAAGGGCTTGTTGAGCGTCTGGAAGAAGCACGACGGCTCGACGATTTTCCTGCGCGAAAACTCGCGCGCCCTACGCGACGACGAAGGCCGGATCGTCGCCTACGAAGGCACGCTCGAAGACATCACCGTGCAGAAGCAGGCCGAGCGCAAATGGCGCGAGGCCGAAGAGAAGTATCGCTCGATTTTCGAGAACGCCGTCGAAGGGATCTTCCAATCGAGTGTCGAGGGGCGATTCCTGCAAGTGAATCCGGCGATGGCGCGCATTTTCGGCTACGAGTCGCCCGCCGACCTGATCTCCACGCTGACCGATATCGAACGGCAGTATTACGTCGAGCCGTCGCGCCGCGACGAGTTCAAACGATTGCTCGCCGAAAACGGCGTCATTCAAGGCTTCGAGTCGGAGGCGTACCGCAAAGACGGCTCGCGCATTTGGGTGCTGGAAAATGTCCGCGGCGTGCGCGATCCCGCGCGCGATGAGTTTCTCTACTATGAAGGCACGGTCGAGGACATCACCGAGCGCAAGCTGGCCGAGCAGGCTCTGCGCGCGAGTGAGGACTGCTACCGCGCCTTCGTCGTCAACAGCACTGAGGCCATCTCGCGCGTCGAGGTCATCCCGCCCATCTCCATCGACCTGCCAGTTGAAGAACAACTCGAATTGCTTTTCCTGCGCGGCTCGCTGGCCGAGTGTAATGACGCGATGGCCTACATGTACGGCCTTTCCTCGGCGGATGTGCTCGTCGGCACGCGGCTGCCCGAACTACTGGTCCCCACCGATCCGCACAACATCTCTTACGTCACCCGATTCATCCGTTCCGGCTACCGGGTGCTGGATGAAGAGTCTCACGAGTTGGACGCGGATGGTCGCCCGAAATATTTCCTCAACAACGCCGTCGGGATTGTCGAGAACGGGTGTCTCGTGCGCGTCTGGGGCACGCAACGCGACATCACGGCGCGCAAGCAGAGCGAAGACGAGATCAAACGCGCCAACGAAGAGTTGGAACAGCGCGTCGCCGCACGGACTGCTGAACTGGTGCGCGCCAACGAGCAGTTGCAACGCGAACTAGGCGAACGCCAGCGCGCCGAACTGGCGTTGCGCGAAAGCGAAGAGCGGTATCGCGATCTGGTCGATAACAGTCAAGGTTTGATCAGCACGCACGATCTCGACGGTCGCCTCCTGTCGGTCAACCCGGCCATTGCCGCCCAACTCGGCTACGCTGCCGACGAACTGATCGGGCGCAACCTGCGCGAGTTGCTGGCCCCACCCGTGCGGCACCTTTTCGGCGAATATCTCGCGCGCTGCCGCAATGAGGAAGCGCACGGCGGCGTGATGCGGGTCGTCACCAGAAACGGCGAAGAGCGCGTCTGGGCTTACCACAATACGCGGCGCGAGACGCCCGGCGGCGGCGGCCTCGCCGCCCCTTACGTCCTCGGCCACGCCCACGACATCACCGAACGCAAGCAGGCCGAAGACGAGATTAAGCGTGCCAACGAAGAGTTGGAGCGGCGCGTCGCCGAGCGCACCGCCGAGATGCGGGCTACCAACTGGCAACTGCAAAAAGAGTTACTCATTCGCCAGCGCGCCGAAGAAGCCCTCCGCCATAGTGAGGAGCGATACCGCGATCTCTTCGAGAACGCCAACGACGTTCACTACACGCACGACCTGCGAGGCAACTTCACTTCCGTCAACAAAGCGGGCGAGACGATTATCGGCTACACGCGCGACGAGTTGTTGGAAATGAACGTCTCACATCTCGTCGCTTCAGACTATCTTGAACTGGCGCACCGGATGCTCGCGGACAAGCTCGCCGGCGCGGGAACGGACGTTTACGAGATCGAGATCATCACCAAGAACGGCCGCAAGGTGATGCTCGAATTCGGCATCCGCTTGCTCCTTGAGGCGGGACAGCCCGTCGGCGTGCAGGGCATCGCGCGCGACATTACCGAGCGCAAGCGCGTCCGCGAGGCGCTCCGCGAGAGCGAGGAACGGTATGCGCTGGCCGCGCTCGGGGCCAACGACGGCCTCTGGGACTGGAACTTAAAGCATCGTCACATCTATTTTTCCGCGCGCTGGAAGTCGATGCTTGGCTACGCCGACGCCGAGATCGGGACGTGTCCCGAAGAGTGGTTCGACCGTATCCACCCCGAGGACGCATCGAAGGTCGAGCGCGAGATCAACGCCCACCTCGAAGGCGGCGACGGGCACTTCGAGAGCGAGTACCGGATGCGGCACAAAGACGGCTCTTACCTCTGGGTGCTCTCGCGCGGCATCGCGGCGGTGCGCGACGCGGCGGGGCAGGCGACCCGCATAGCCGGCTCGCAGACCGACATCACGCAGCGCAAGCAGGTTGAGGAACAACTAACGCACGACGCTTTTCACGACGTGCTGACCGGACTCCCGAACCGCGCCCTGTTCACGGAACACCTCAACCTCGTCGTCGAACAACTGACGCGCCGCCCGGCAAGCCTCTTCGCTGTCCTCTTCCTCGATCTCGATCAGTTCAAGCTCATCAACGATAGCCTCGGCCACGCCGCCGGGGACCAGTTGCTCGTTGAGATCAGCCGCCGCCTCAAGCACTGCCTCCGCCCCGGCGACACGGTCGCGCGCCTCGGCGGCGACGAGTTCACCATTCTCCTGCATGACATGAAGGACGCAACGGACGCGTACTACGTGGCCGAGCGGATTCACGACGGGCTGACACTGCCCCTCGACATCGACGGCCACGAGGTTTACACCACCGTCAGCATCGGCATCGCGCTCAGTTCGACTGGCTTCGACCGCCCCGCCGATTTGCTGCGCGCCGCCGACACGGCGCTGTACCGGGCGAAGGCGCTGGGGCGCGCCCGCCACGAAGTGTTCGATCAGGACATGCACTCGCGCGTCAAGACGTTGTTGCAGTTGGAGACCGATCTGCGCCGCGCCGTCGAGCGCCGCGAGTTGCGCGTCCACTATCAACCGATCATCGCGCTCGATACCGAGCGCGTCACCGGCTTCGAGGCGCTGGTGCGCTGGCAGCACCCGGAGCGCGGGCTGGTCTATCCGGCCAGTTTTATCCCGGCCGCCGAGGAGACCGGCCTGATCATCCCCATCGGCCGGTGGGTGCTCGAAGAGGCGTGCCGCCAAGCCCGCGCGTGGCAGGAGCGGTTCCGGCCCAGTCCGCCGCTCTCCCTCAGTGTCAATCTCTCCGGCAAGCAGTTCGCTCAACCCGACCTGCTCGACACCATCGAGTGCATCCTGAGCGCCACCGGCTTCGACGCCGGTTGCCTGAAACTTGAGATCACCGAGAGCGTCGTGATGGAGAACGCCGAATCCACCGCCGCGATGCTGTTGCGCCTGCGCGCCATCGGCGTGCAACTCAACATCGACGACTTCGGCACCGGCTATTCCAGCTTGAGCTACCTGCAACGCTTTCCGATCAGCACGCTGAAAGTGGATCGCTCGTTCGTCAGCCGGATGGGCGGTCGCGACGAAGATTCCAAGATCGTCCGCGCGATCATCATGCTGGCGCACACGCTCGGCATGGACGTGATCGCCGAGGGCGTCGAAACCACGGCTCAACTCGCCGAACTGAAAAGCCTCAACTGCGGCTACGCACAAGGCAACCTCTTCTCACGCGCCCTCTCTGTCGCGGAGGTTGAAGAATTGTTATCTCTCGTCGCGGCCACAACATCCGCCGCGCGCACTATTCGGATCGACTTCGGCCAAGTTGAATTGACTTAGAAGTGCCCCGCCGTTGCCACTTATCATTGATCTATGACCGAACGCCGCGACGACATTCTAACGTGGGCGGAAGTGCGGCACACGCACCCCATCCGCAACGGCGTCTATCAACGCGCCGGCCGCCTCGTCTCGCTGCTCACAGACTTCGGACGCCTCAACCCCTGTTACCCCGACCGGCACGCCGGCGACGGTAATAACGCCGACATCATCGAGTACGTCGGGCAAGGTCGCCGCGGCGATCAACAATTGACTCCCGCCAACCACGCCCTGCTCGCGGCCATCGAGAGCGGCCACCACGTCCCACTCTTTAACAAGCTCACTGTCGGCCGCTGGCAGCACCTCGGCCACTGGCGCGTCACCGCCGCCCGTCATGAGTTCGACGCCCAAGAAGG